>CAZHCQ010000129.1:0-2606 GCA_964531415.1 uncultured Gammaproteobacteria bacterium | reverse complement strand
TTGCAATTACGCTGGAAAGATATCCTGACAAGACCATCATAATCCTCAAAACTGGAAACACAATAGAATTTCTCTCGTCACAACCAATTGTATAAAACATCTCCGCCCGCGCAGTTTGACACTTTTTCCAGCACTGCTATTATACTTTTAGAAAAAGGACCGATCTGAAGAATTTATTTTTGTTTGGTCCTTTTTTCTATGCCTGAAGACCCCGCATATTGGCACGCGATAAACATCGCTACAAACGCCTCGCCGATGGTGTATAAACTCTATGAGTTTTTTGATACTGGAAAAGCGGCATGGGAAGCGAGGGCAACAGAGATTCAGCACGCGGGAGCTGGAGAAGAAATCACAGAACGCCTCAAAAACGCGCGGGCGAAAATTGATGTTTTCAAAGAATATGAAAAACTTCACAAGAAAGGCATTACAATCATCACGCAAAAAAACAAAACAGAATACCCCTCTCTTCTTGCACACATCACAAATCCCCCGCCGCTCATCTACTGCCGGGGCAGAGTCCCCAAAAAAGATATTCCGTTTCCGATTGCGGTTGTAGGGTCAAGAAAAGCCACAAAAGAAGGCTTACACATTACGGAGTCGCTCTGTGCTGATTTGGTGAGAGCAGGCTGTACGGTTATAAGCGGGCTTGCACTAGGCATTGACGCGCAAGCCCACAAACAGGCACTCGCGCAAAACGCCCCAACCATTGCGGTTTTAGGCTCCGGCGTGAGCGACTCTGCGCTGTATCCCAAATTCCACGTGCGCCTTGCGCATGAAATCATAGAAAAAAATGGGTGCCTGCTCAGCGAGTTCCCGCCGGACACCAAAGCAGAACGCGGATATTTTCCGCGAAGAAACCGCATTATCGCGGGCTTAAGCGTCGCATGCGTGGTGATCCAAGCAGGGTATAAAAGCGGCGCGCTCATTACCGCACGCCACAGCCTTGAGGAAAATAGAGAAGTCATGGCCGTTCCCGGAAGCGTGTACGTACCGCAATACCAGGGCACCAACGCGCTCATCAAACGCGGCGCCCATCTAGTGCAAAACGCCAAAGACGTGCTTGAGGTTTTAGGCATATCTCCCTTATCGTCAAATCAAAAAATGTTACAGACAAACACAAGGAGCTTAGACGAACAAGCAATTCTTAACGCATTAAAACAAGGCATCGTAACTGCTGACGATATTGCGAAGCACACGCGCTTGCCTGCTTCCTCCATTGCCCGCGCACTTACAACGCTTGAAATTGATGGTATGATTAAAAATATCGGAAGCGGCGCTTACGCGCTCGCGCGCCTCTAAAGCTATGCATACTCAAAAAACAATGCTTATTACCGGAGCCGGGAAAGGGCTTGGCAAGGCACTAAGCACGCATTTTGCAAAAAACGAATATTGCATCATCGCGCATTATAGAAACACAAAGCCCGATCACTTTGCCAATCTCAAAAAGCACTCCCCTGCGTCTTTTTGCGTACGCGCGGATCTTGCAAGCGAAGCCCACACCGCACGCATGTTCAAGGAAATTTATAAAAAAACACCGCATATTGACGTGCTCGTGAACAATATCGGCGATTTCATATTTAAAGACATCAACACAACAACTTTCAGCGATTTTAAGAATGTCGTTGAAAGCAATTTATACAGCGCATTTTTATGCGCACACGCAGTGCTTCCCGCAATGCAGAAAAAAAGATCCGGGAGTATCGTCATGCTCGGGTGCGCCGGGGCTGGTACAATCACCGTGCGAAAAAACACCACGCCCTACTATATCGCCAAAACTGGCGTGCTGATGCTTGTAAAAGCGCTTGCCGCGGAAAATCAAACATACAACATCCGCATCAATGCAGTATCCCCGGGAATTCTGCCGCACAGCAGTGCAAAGCCAATTGAGCGGAAATCGCAAGAAATTCAGCATAAAGACATTATCAACGCGATAGAGTTTCTTTTAAGCGAGAAGGCGCAAAAAATAACCGGCGCAAACCTTGAGGTTGCCGCCGGCTGGATTCCGGGATTTTAGTAATACTATCAGATTTTTTTATCAAATAAATATGATAATTCTGAAGCCCTTAAAATTTTCTCCAAATACGCTTTATAATGCGCCGTAACTTTATCCCACAGTGCTTTATCGCGTGCGCGTAGTTTATCAAGTTTTTCTGGATCTAATAGTCTTTTTAGATTCAAAGAATGTGCCGCTCGCATAGCTTGTATCACTGCATCTTCTTCAGGAGGAACGGATTTAATGAGTGCATCAAAACTTTCGTTGTGCCGAGTTTCTTGAAGCAATCTGTACAATTCAACTTTATGCTCTTCAGGAGTCGCTTCTACAGGATCAGTATCTTCTATAGGGATTTGATCGTCCATATATATTTTTTATTCACCAAAAATTCCCAGTTCACAATTTTTCGCTCTACTAAAAAGTTTAAGATAGTATTGAAAGCCACATACATCGCCGCAATGCCTAACGCAAACAAAACGCGCTCCATTGCAACAACCGGAATAAGCGCATCCCACATCGGCTTTGGCATGTTAAACGCATATATCCACAGTGCGCCTCCAACTGCGTGCGCACTGAATGTTGCGCCAAGGCTTCGCGCAAGAAGCGAGCGATC
>CAZHCQ010000128.1:0-2786 GCA_964531415.1 uncultured Gammaproteobacteria bacterium | reverse complement strand
CATCTCGCAGCGCATGCCGGCCAAGCAGACCATCAAGGTTGAGTTTGTCGTAACCCAGGAGGGTGACTTCCCGTTCTACTGTTCCGTGCCATGCGGAGAAGGGCTAGTGGACGGCAAAAAACGCACGCATTTTGACATGGTGGGCACGTTGCGCGTTATCGGCGTTCCGCAGAGTAAATAGGATTCGCAACGAACATGGAGTATCATACGAGCGAGGGGATTGTGCTGAACAAAACTTCGTACGGCGAGTATGATGCGCTGTACGACATCTATACGAAAGAGTTTGGAAAAATCCGCGCACGGGCGCAGGGCGTGAAAAAAGAGGGCGCAAAACTCAAAGGCCATCTTGAACCGTTGAGCATGGTCCGTGTGACTTTTGTGCTGGGAAAGCGCGGCGAGCGCCTGACGCACGCGACGCTCGTGAGATTCTGGGAGGGCATGCGGCAGAATCAGGAAAAGCTCTTCGCGGGGCTCCGGATCGCCGGGCTCATGAACGAACGATCGTTCCCCGGACAAAAGGATGACGCATTATGGAAACTTCTGCTTGAAAGCATGCTCGTGCTTGACGAGCGTGAATTTTCCGAAGAAGTGTTTGCCAGGTTTGCGGATCAATTCGCGCCGTTTGTCGGAACGCACCAATAGATGTGAGCAATAAAACCGCTCAAAAGCTGTCTTATGAACTTAAAACTGGAACACAAAAAGATTTTCTCAGCGATGGCAAAAAAGAACTCTTTGCCAAATTTCGAGTATGGAATGGTCTGGGATGACCCTATAAGCGGACATCGTGTCGCTTGCCTTGATGTTTCCAAGAAAGAAGATGTTGAAAAATTGATGGGCGGGAAAAAAGCAATTTTAGCAGTCCAAGACCCTCCATACAATGTTGATATTAACGACGAATTCGGAAATTTGCCCCTTGATCAATATATAAATTGGAGCGAAAAATGGGTTGATAACACATTAAGTACACTGGATAAAAACGCCTCTCTATACATATGGCTTGGCGCGGATATTAAGGATGTCTTGCAACCGCTCGCTGATTTTATAATTATGATGCGGAATAAACCCGTTACAGTAAGAAATTTTATCACAATGAGAAATCAGCGGGGATATGGAACACAAAAAAATTGGATGGCGATTCGTCAAGAATTACTATACTATATGAAAGGAGAACCAATCTTTAATATACAAGCCGAATATACCGATATACCCAAAAAAACAAAAGGATACTATAAAGAGGTAAACGGAAAAATAACCGAAAACTTTGAGCGGAGTAAATCTTTAACTATCAGAGCAGGAAATGTATGGCACGATATTCAACAAGTTTTTTACCTCATGCACGAAAACGTAGAAGGCTGTTTTGCTCAAAAACCGCTAAAATCCGCTAAACGGATTATTGATGCAAGCAGCAATCCAGGCGATACCGTTATAGATTTCTTTGGTCATTCAGGTTCTACTTTACTACAGGCAGAATTGAGCAAAAGAAAGTGTTATACGATGGATATCAACCCGACTTACTGCAAGATTATGGTTGCTCGCTTGCTTCATTATCGGCGCACAGGGGAAACTGGGTGGGGGCGTACTAAAATTCTGAAAGATGGGCAAATTTTAGTAGGGGATAGTGAGTTATTGGGTGCGCCAACTCTGCTTGATTTGATTTAATTCCATGGACAAGAAAAAATTAGATAAGAAACTTGAAGCATGGATTGAAAAATTGCCCAAGAAGGACAGAAGGTTTCTTTTGGCACATTTGAGGAGTTTAAAATCTATTTATCCGTTCAACGAATACGAGTATCGCTTAATGTATTTACTGAATAAGGGGGTTATAACTTTCAAAGAATATGAAAGTTTGCGAAGCGCTTATGTGAACGCCAATCCATATCTGAATCTTTATAATATTTCACCTCGCGTCTTTGGCGAAATCTGGGCACAGCAACATTTGATTGATTTGGACTCAAGATTTAAAAAGCCGTCAAAACGGATTGATAAGAAATATTCTGGCGACTATGATCTTTATCTTGAGAATGGGAAAAAGATTGTTAAGGTTGAGGTAAAAGCGTCTAGAGCTATTAACACAAAAATCAGGGGTGGTTTGGAACACAAGGCATTGGGCTTTGAGTCAGATGAGCCATACTGGATGAATTTTCAACAGCTCAAATTAAATATAGTTGATGTCTTCGTCTTTGTTGGTGTATGGATAGACAAGATTTATTACTGGGTTCTCACGGATAAGGAAGTAAGGGGGCATCCAATGAGAAGCCATCAGCACAGGGGCGGGATTGAATTTCAGATTGGAGTTACCAATAAAAACTTTACCGAATTTAAAAAATTCTTAGTAAATCCGTATAATCTTGTTGATACCATCAAAACAAAGATGCGTAGTTGAATATGAGCAAGGTTGAAGATCTGCAAAAAAAAATATACGGGTCGGACGCCGATGAGGAACTAAAGAAGCGGATGCAATACCGCGAGCATTTTTCCGAAACTTTGCGTCGTCCGCGAGCTTCTTGGGGAGAGCCCAAACCAAAACCTCCGGCCGGAAAACAAAGCTTCTTTGAGCGCGCGTTTTTTTTGCTTATGCTCGGCGGATTGGTGCTGGTGGCCATCACCGGCATGGCCGCGTTTCTGTTTCTGTATTTGGGCACGCGCGGGCAGGAGGTTCAGCTCGCACTTCATGACCAGGGTCCGCTCGTATCCGGGGAGGTGCGCACGATCCCGATCAGCATGCGCAATACGTCGCGTACTGTCGCAGAGGACGTCGAATTGGCGCTGGTGCTTCCGCCCGGTTC
>CAZHCQ010000127.1:0-4708 GCA_964531415.1 uncultured Gammaproteobacteria bacterium | reverse complement strand
TCGCTCGTGGTGCGGATAAAATCGTCATTGCTGATCTCTAAAACTTTCCATGCTGTTTTAAACTCTTCAGAAATCGCGTCTGTAAATTTTTGCGGATCCATGCCCTGCGCATGGGCGCTTTCAGCAATTTTTGCGCCAAATTCATCAGTCCCGGTAAGAAAAAACACGTCATCGCCTATCATGCGGTGAAATCGAGCCAAGACATCCGCCGCAATGGTGGCGTATGCATGCCCAATATGCGGCTTATCATTCACATAATAAATTGGAGTTGTGATGTAAAACTTTGCCATAGTCGTTCTTATTTCCCCTCCACAATAACAACAAATTCTCCTTTTCCCAAGAGCGTGGCTAAAACTTCCCGTATTGTACCCCGATAAGAAGTCTCAAATTTCTTGGTGAGTTCTCGCCCCACAAAAACTGAACGCGAACCAATATACTGTTCAAGCGCTTCAAGAGTGGGGCGGATACGATGCTTTGATTCATAAAATACAGAGGTTTTTGTTTCCTCCGCAATTTTTTTCATGAGGCTTTGCCTGCCTTTTTTATGCGGCATGAAGCCAAAAAACAAAAATTTATCCGCAGGAAAGCCTGAAATGCTTAATGCAGTAGTAAGCGCGCTTGGTCCCGGCACCGCCACAATATCGCTATACCCTTGTTTGTACACATACGCAAGAAGTTTTCCGCCCGGATCAGAAATACCCGGCGTACCCGCATCAGAAACAAGCGCTAAAGAATTGCCCTCTTGAAGAAGCGCCATTATTTTCTCATACTTCATAATTCCAGAATGCTGATGATAACTTAATGTTCTTGTGGTAATTTCAAAACGCGAAAGCAGTACTTTCGTCACTCGGGTATCCTCGCAGAGGATTACATCCACCTCTTTGAGAATAGAAACAGCACGAAACGACATGTCCTCCAAATTCCCTATTGGGGTTGCAACAACGTAGAGCATAAATTTAGAATGCATCAGCCTTGCTGTCTTTAATTTTCTTATCCTCAAAAATGTCCTGGATAAATAAATTGACTGATGCCGCAATGGGGATTGAAATGACTCCCCCGATAATACCCCCAAGTTTGATGCCGGTAATCAGCACCGTGATAATAATAATGGGGTTCAGCCCCACTGCCTTTTTCATGATCTGTGGAACAAGAAGATTGTTTTCAAGCTGTTGAATTCCCAGATAAATAAAAAAAATGAGCAGTGCCTTAAACGGGGAAATTGCAACCGTAAACAAAATAGCAACGATCATTGCGATAACCGGCCCGATAAAGGGAATTACCTCCAGCATACCCGCAATAAGCGCAAGGATGAGCCAATATTTAATGCCAAGCACAAGGAGAGCAATCGCGCTTGCTAAAAAAATTACGCCGGAAAGTATCAACTGTCCGCGGAACCACTGCCCCATTTTATACTGCACCCGATTGAGCATTCTTACCAAATACGGCTGATATTCAAGCGGTGCAATATGCCGTATGAACCGCTTCATTCCCTGATCCTCCACCACAAAATAAAACGTGAGCACCATGATCAAAAATACGCTTGCCCCGCCGCCGAGCACATGCTTTGCAAAAGAAACCGCGTTGCCCGCAAAAAAGTTTAATGATCCGCTGAAACTTTGTATGCTCTTCCCGATTGACTGCGCATTTTCTTCAAAACCTCCCTGGTAAATCAGCTTATCAAACTGATTCACGAACGAATTATAATATTGCGGCAAGGAAGCAGAGAGGTCATGTGCCTGCTCGGCGATTGGCTTGCTCGCTAACACCCCCGCCATAATAATCACAAAAAGAACGAGTACATAAATAATCGCCACGCCAAACACGCGCGGAAATTTAAATGACCTTTCAAAAAAGCTCACCGCCGGGTCCAAGGCGGACGCAAGAATAAAACTGAACAAAAGAATCAAGAGAAGATCGCGGATAATATACAGCACCGCAACCAAAAGAAAAAAGACGAGTATCTTAAAAAGTGACACGTATGAAACATCCATGGTAATCTTTTGATTTTCGCCTTTTCCTATCTTCATCTTGCTCTTTATTGTAGCACAGATGCAATCTTTTGCACGCGATTAAAACCGAAGGAGCGGAATAAAGGAAGAGGCATCTTTATACGGTCCGACCACTGCTAAATTGAGCTTGTCATCCTTAAAAATATCGCGCGCAACCCGGCTCACATCAGCAAGAGTAACCGCATGTATCTCTTTCAAAATGTGCTGTTTCGTTTTGATCTTTCCTTCAACCATTTCCTGCTCGCCAAGCCAAAACGCAACCTCGCTTGAAGTTTCAAGCGAAAGGCTGAATTTGCTTCGCAGATAATCCTTTGCGTTCTCAATCTCTTTTTGTGAAACTCCTTTGGCGCGAATATCCCGAAGCTCTGCCATAATCTTTTTGAGCGCCGTTTCAAAACGGACATTGTCCACGCCGGCGCGCACGCTCAAATATCCTGAATCAGTATGTGCGGTAATTCCGGAGCGAATATAATAACAGAGGCCGTGCCTCTCGCGGATCCGAAGGAATAGACGAGAACTCATGTTCCCTCCCAGTATGGTTGAAAGCACGGAGAGCGCTGGCATATCTTTATGATTCGCCGCATACGCGCGCACAGCAAGCTCTAAATGGGACTGATCAGTCTTTTTATAATGCACTAACATCTTTGGCGCATTCTGTTTTTCTATCACCGCAGATTTTCCCGACGGCTCGCGCACTGAAATTTCCTTAAAATAGACCGCAATTTTTTGCTCTAAACGCGCATGATAGTTCTCCTTGTCTTTGCCATAAATATCGCCCGCAATGATAACGGCGGTATCGCGCGCAACATATTGAGCATGCAAATAGCTTGCCATCTGCTGGCGCGTCATGTTTGAAATTGTTTCTTTTGATCCAAGCACAAACCACCCTGCCGGCTGATTTTTCCCATATAACAATAATTCTATCAAATCTTCAATATAGCGGGTCGGCGTATCTTGGTACATATTCATCTCTTCAATAATCACCCCCCTCTCGCGCTTGATTTCATCTGCTTCCAGCTTTGAATGCAGAAACATGTCCGAGATCACGTCAAAGAGCAAATTTAAGTGCCTGCTGTCCGACTTCACGTAATAACCAGTCCACTCTTTTGAGGTAAACGCGTTGAATTCTCCGCCCAGCACATCCAGCGTTTCAGATATTGCCTGCGCGGTCGGGCGTTTTTTTGTACCCTTAAAAAACATGTGCTCCAAAAAATGCGAAATTCCATTGATCTCTTTCGTTTCATATTTAGATCCAGCCTGTACCACCACAAGGAGTGTTACGGTGGATGTTCCCTCCATTGGGTATGTAATCACGCGAAGGCCGTTTGGAAGCTTAGTTTGTGTGTGCATAAAAAATTACGCTAATTTATCCTGTAAATAAACTTTTAATTCTTCAGTGGGCATTCGCTCCTGCGCCATGGTATCCCTATCCCTCACCGTTACTGTGCCGTCGTCTACTGTTTGAAAATCCGCGGTTACGCAATACGGCGTGCCGATTTCATCTTGCCTTCGGTAGCGTTTGCCGATGTTGCCGTTGTCGTCAAACTCGCATGTGTATAATGTCTTCAAAGAATCAAAAATTTCACGCGCTTTGTTTACTAACTCTGGTTTGTTTCGCAAAAGCGGGAAAACGGCAATTTTTATCGGCGCGACTTTTCTATCAAGTTTCAACACGATGCGATCCTCTTCTTCTGTATACGCATCGCATAAAATCGCAAGCACCGTGCGCTCAACTCCAAAGGTTGGTTCAATACAATGGGGAATAAACTTCTCGCCAGTTGCTGAATCAGTATATGAAAGATCAGCTCCAGAATGCTTCGCG
Organism: uncultured Gammaproteobacteria bacterium; assembly: GCA_964531415.1. Taxonomy (GTDB): domain Bacteria; phylum Patescibacteriota; class Patescibacteriia; order UBA9629; family CAZHCQ01; genus CAZHCQ01. The sequence goes on along the minus strand of CAZHCQ010000127.1, from coordinate 877 downwards.
TGATTCGTAAGATCAAAATTTGTGCGGTACGCCAAGCCGTATAATTCTTTTGTGCCAAAGGGAAAGTTATACTCAAAATCAATTGTTCTTTTAGAATAATGGGAAAGTTCGCTTGCTTCGTGCTCGCGAATTGCATAATTTGCTTTTTGAATTCCAATAAAATTAAGCCATTCGCTCATTTCTTTTTGCCACGCCTCAAATGTTTTTTCCCATTCGCTCTCGCGGATAAAATACTCAATTTCCATCTGCTCAAATTCCAAGACGCGGAAGATAAAATTGCCGGGCGTAATTTCATTCCGAAACGCCTTGCCGATTTGCGCAATGCCGAAAGGAATTTTTACCCGCGTTGAATCCAGAATGTTTTTAAAATTCACAAACATTCCCTGCGCGGTTTCAGGGCGAAGATATACTGCAGAGCTCGTATCTTCAACCGCGCCGATATGAGTTTTGAACATCAGGTTAAAATTACGCGGCTCTGTTAATGCGCCGCCGCACCCCGCTTCAGGGCACTTCTCTCTTTGCCCCGTATTTTCTATCACATGATCGGAGCGGAATCTTTTCTTGCATTTCTTACACTCTGAAAGCGGGTCGCTAAACCCTGCAACATGCCCGCTCGCCTCCCACACTCTCGGGTTCATCAAAATGCCGGAGTCAATGCCAACGATGTCAGAGCGCGACTCAACAAATCTCTTCCACCACAAATCCTTCACATTTTTCTTGAGTTGCGCGCCCAATGGGCCAAAATCCCACGTATTTGCAAGACCGCCGTAGATATCACTCCCCGGAAACACAAACCCGCGCCGCTTGCAAAGCGATACGATTGCTTTCATTGTGTCGTCGGAATGTGGCATAAACGTGAGATTAGTATATGAAACCC
>CAZHCQ010000126.1:0-6576 GCA_964531415.1 uncultured Gammaproteobacteria bacterium | reverse complement strand
GCGCTTGACCACGCTTGCGCAAGCGCCCCTTCTGCGGTGCATGCTTCGGCAGAGCTTAATTCCGAGTGGTGCCCGATGATGCCGCGAAAGAGAATATCCTGCGTGCTTGCGCGCATTATCTGGTTGATATATGGTTTGTATTTTTTGCGATCCAGATGAAACAGAACAATTGCAGTGAGGTTATTGATATAAAACCAGCTGTCTCCTTGATGATAGCTTGCCGGATTTTCGCCGGTATGGCGTGCGTGAAATGCAGGATTTTCTTTCTCAATACTTGCGATGCCTCCCCATGGGAGCCATAGCTTTGGAAGAGTATGGTCAAAGCAGGCAGACCACTCTTTTTTTGTCAAAAGATGCGGATAACTATACGCGGCTACGAAAATGTTGGGGCGAATGGTATAGTCTGCAGAGAGAGATTCTTGGTCAAACCCGTCTGCAAGCGCTTTCCCTGTCCAAAAAAATGTTCTTACTTTTTTGCGAAGCTCTTTTTCAAGTTTTGCAAACGCCCGTCTTTGTTTCCATGAGGGGCTGATCCGTGCCGCCATCTGATAAAGCCGCAGGCGAAGAGTTTGCATTTCAATTCCTGCCCGCCTGCGCGAAAGGCTGTCCATCCATGTTTCTTTCGCGCCGTGCTCTGCAAGCCCTTGCAGTGTGTGATATTTCAAGAGCTGTTCAAGTGTTTGGCGCAGAAGTTCCGCAAGCGCGTATTTTTCTTTTGTATAGATCTTTGCGGATTTTTGTAATAATTCAAACGCGCGCAGAAATGCCCATCCCGCGGCATCAGCTTCTTTTAATAGGACTCCTTCATGAGAGATGTGGCGAAGCAGTCTGCCCGCAATTTCATGTGCGGCTGAATGTTCGCCGCAATGGGAGAGGGCTTTTAAAGAGAGTGCTTCATCGCGCGGCCAAAATTGAAAAAACCACGGGTAGCCTGCACAGAGGCCGATTGCTTTGCGTTCATGGGAATGTACTAAAAGATCTTCAAGTGATTTTTTGGCATTCATAGACGCAATCACTACTTCTTTTTCTCCTCCATGCGAAGGGGCGTGGAAAATTTTTTTGATTTCGTTTTTCTTCTGTATCTTAATTTCTTTGAGAGATTCAAATACGTGATGTGCCTCTTTGAGTGCGGTGTTTTTGTTATCTGAAACCGCACACACAAAGGTGCTTCCCTTGAGGCGTAACGCGGAGAATACGTATCGATCATAGGGGAAGGACCCGCGGCGATGATCAAGGGAATAATAGCGCGTATGCCATTGGTTAACTGCCTCCAGTTTTGCGTTGGCGCGGATCGCAAGAAAGAGCGGGGGCGTGTTGTTATGCTGGTGGCGAAAGCTCACGAGGGCGCTTGTGCCATGCGTTTCAACTTCATAGATCCTCCCCTCTTCGGTGTTGTCGTAGGAGTCTTTTATGTCCAGGACGATTTGTAGAGCAGACGGCTTGCTTACTTCGCAGATGAGCGCGTTTGTATAGTCCGTGAGCATATATGTTTCAACGCGGTCTGCCCGCTTTCTTTCAACGCCCCAAAAATTATTTTTCAGCTCGCGTATTTCTCCTGCTTCTTTGAGTTCTATATTTTCTATCACTTTATATAAATGAGAACCGGCTGATTCGTTCAGTGCAAAAAACCAGCCCTGATAGCGGCTGGTTGGCGAGGAGCACATCCACAGATACCCGCCGGTTTTGTGAGCGAGAAGAAATCCGTTTTCTTCCTTTACGCTTTTTGTAATGCGCGTGTCGGCATCAAAAAAGTGGGTTATTTTCATAGTTTTGCAATTGCTTGTTTGTGCGCGTCAATATAATGCTGAACAAGATCTCCCCAATCGGCAGATTCCGCAAGCGCGCGCGCTTGAATTTTATTTTTCACCCGATCTTCATGCGAGCCGATCGCAAAGCGGTGCATGATATCGGCAAGCGCCAAGGTTACGCTCTCGTCAGTCTTTCCAAGGCGATCTATCACCATAATCCCCGGATGCTTTTTGTCTGTTTTTAAGTGCTGGCAGAATCTCCCAAACCCGGCGAGGTCAGTGGTAACAGCGCTTACTCCAAAAGACATGGCCTCAAGGGGCGTGTATCCCCACGGTTCATAGAACGAAGGGAAAATTCCTAAGTGGCATGCCTGAATGCTCTCTTCATAGCTCAAATTTGCAAGGCCGTCGTGTCCGGTTAAATACGTTGGATAAAAAACAATTTTTACCCGATCCCCCTGGCTGTTTAACAGGCCAACTTCTCTGCATGTGCTGATCACGGCATCGTTTCCGTCAGAGAGGACGTGCGTCGCAAGAGGCGGGTTGCCCTCGCGCTTTAAACGCAGGATCTTTTTTTTCACTTCAAACAAAAAGTCTTCTTCAAAGAGCCCGCTTTCTGTGATAGTTTTTCCTTCAGTAAACAAATAGAGCATGCGATCATTTGTTTGCGTGGATACTTCTTGGGCGGAATTTTTTATGTCTTGAAACAGTTCCCGATTTTCAATGAGTTCGGGGTTGATGCCTTGCGTTTGGGCCGGAACAAAAATAAAAGCGACAATCGTTCGTTTTGTTTTGGTTTTTATAAGGCGCTGGTTCAGGTTTGCAAGCGCTTTGAGATAGACGTCAATTCCTTTTGCATGGAACTCATAGCGGGCCGCGATGAAATAAAAAAGCGTATGCTCAATAGTAAAAGTGTAGTAGGGGAAAAAATAAAAGAGAAGAAACTCCCGCAAGCGATTCCGTTGAATTTGATGCTTGATTGTGATGTCTTCAAAAGTGAGAAATTTTTTTGCATCAAGCCCGTTGGGGAGTACCTTATCTACTTTTCTGCCCAAGAAGTGCTCCACTTCCATGCTCGTAATTTCGCTCACCGTGGTAAGAACATGGCATTGAAGCGCGGCCTGTTTTTCAAGCTGGTGCTTTGCCCCGATGTTATATTTATGAGCTTCCTCATCTGGATTGATTGAGCCAAACAGAGAATAAAAATCAATATTTTGATAGGCAAATGTGCGTGCAAGCGTTGTTGCGTGCGTGGTAAACACCGTGCCGATGTTGATGCCGTTGTGTTTCAGATACAGAATGCCCGCGCCCGAAAGCCACTCGTGGAATTGGGCAGTAATGGCGCGGTCGCCGTAGGCATGCTTAATTTTTTCTAAAAGCATTCCAACTGCATATGCCCAGAGCACTGGTTCGTCAAAGTCGTGCCCGGTTCCAAGAGAATCAATGCCGTACCATTGCCACAAATTGCGCTTGCAAAAAGAGATCTGTCCCCAAAAAGCGCTAAAGTCAATAAGAATGAGAGAAGGCTCGCCTTTGATAAGCCATGTGCCGAAGCGGCAACGGATTCCGGTTTGGTGTTCAAGCTCATCAAATACGTGTTGAAGGCTTTCCTCTGGCTTACATTCTTGGAATTCCCCTTTGATTTTGTTTTGAAAGTAAGGGCCAATAAGAAAATAATTCTTGTGGTAGTGCGAAACAAGGCGCTCTGCCTTTGACATGAGAACCGTATAAATTCCCCCAACCTTATTGCAGGCTTCCCATGAAACCTCAAAGAGCATATCAACATGTGCGGATGCCCATTGTGTTGTGCGGGCTGTTTGTTTTTTCATTATTTTATTAAAGCAGTATGCTTGGTTTATTTTTTGCGCACTCTTCTTGTCTTAATTTTATATCAAGAAGCACATTCATGAAAGAGATGAATGCGTCATAAGGCGATTCATAAGGGTTAAAATATTTGTGAACGTCGCCGTCCGCGAACCATTTGGTGCACATATAATAGAAATGATCGGAAGTTTGTAGCTTGCGCCAGTCATCAACAAGCAGAGGATTTTCCGTTGCAAGAATTTGAGATTCCATGGCAAATAACTGCCGCGCGGCTTCGTTCTGCATCGGATTAGAAAGCCATGCGGAGAGGTCTCGTTCGGTGTCTGCCCACGAAACAAAGTGAGCCATATCAAGCACTGCAATCGGGTTATATCGCGTTACTGCCTCTGACGGCGTTACAAAGTTATTATCCGGGTGTTTTAAAATTTCTCCGGGCAGGTGGCGTAAAAAGTCAAAAATTCCGGTTTCTACCCATTGATGCTCGCCGAAGGTTTCGTAATCCATAAAAATATTTATAATCTCGGCATTTCCATTGAGCACTGAAATCCATTGCGCAAATTTTGGGGCGGTAAGGGGAAATTCGTTCCAGTCGTGGCACGAAAACCGGAAGGCAATGTCGTCTGACAGCTTATAGTTTTTAAGAAGCAGTTTTATTTTTTTTGTGCCCTGCGGTTTATAAACAAAATTTGGGCTTCTCCATTCCAGAATGTGGTCTGCCCCTTCTGCCAAAATGCCGCTATATCCCATCTGTTCAACGGTATGCGCGAGCGCGTTATTATAAATGAGCTCGGTATTTCTAAATACTTTTGGAGACTGGTGAAATAATTTTTTGATTTTTGCGTGATGCAGGCTGACTTGGCTGGCGAATTCGTCTGATGAGTATAAAAATGAGAGAGAGTGATAGTAGGTTTCAGCGAGAAATTCAACGCGCCCAGTCGCGGCAAGCTCTTGAAACGACCGCAGAACTTCAGGGGCGTGCAGTTCAATTTGCTCCAGAAGAATGCCAGAAAGAGAAAAGCTCATTTTAAATTCAGGATGTTTTTTAAGGAGATCCAGCAGGAGGGCGTTTGCAGGAAGATATGCTTTTCGTGCGACCTTTTCCAGGATATGGCGGTTGTTGAGGTTGTTGGGCTGGCTTTCATTAAAGTATTCGTGGTCCTTGCCGACATCAAACACGCGATATCGTTTGATGCGGAGCGGCTGATGCACTTGAAAGTAAAAACAAACTGAAGGCATAGGAAAAGATTTTATGTGGTTATTTTTCTGTATGTAGACTAGAGTGCGTATACGGGATTGATAAGCTGGCGGTAAAGCGCGAGGCAGTTTTTTGCGGCGTCATACCAGCTGTATTGATACACTTCTTGCTTGCCGTATTCCCGTAAACACTGGTGCAAAGGCGGATGCTTGAGCGCGGCGAGGATTTTGTCGGCAGTGTCTTCAGTGTCCCAGAAATCTACTTTGAGCGCATGCCGTATGACTTCAGAAACGCCGGATCGTTTTGATATGAGCACCGGCGTGCCGTTTACGAGAGACTCTAGCACGGTGATGCCAAATGGCTCTGACACGGAGGGCATCACAAATACGTCAGCCGCGCGATAGAGCTGTTTCAGCTCATCTCCGCGGAGAAACCCGGTAAAAAAAATTTTATTTATAATGCCGAGGCGTATTGCTTCTTCAAGAATTTGCACCCCCATGTCCCCGTTGCCGGCAATGAGAAAGAGTACTTTTTCATTGTGCTCAAGCACTTTTTTTGCGGCGCGCAAGAAGTAGTCCGGTCCTTTTTGTAACGTCAGCCGGCCCGCAAAGAGTACAATGCGGTAGCCGTTGGACTTTGCCTGTGCAAGCGCAAAATTCTTGAGCGGAGCTTCGTGCTCTTCGTGGTCAACGCTGTTGTATATGACGCTGATTTTTGAAGGATTTACCCCATAGTGCGTTGTGAGCGTATCTTTTGTAAGCTTGCTTACGGCAATAACCGCGTCTGCGGTGTGTACCCCTTTGCGCTCAATGTCGTAGACGGTTTGGTTTACGCCGGATCCGCCGGTTCGGTCAAATTCCGTTGCGTGCACGTGTACGACAAGCGGGTTTCCGCTCACTCGTTTGGCTTCAATGCCCGCAAGAAAAGAAAGCCAGTCATGCGCATGAATGATGTTATGGGGTTCTGTTTTTGCAATTGCGTGCGCTTTTATCGCGTATTTTCCTACTTCGTCAAACAATGTTGGCCCAAAAAGATCTTCAAGTCCGTGTGCAAGGCGAATGGCTTCATACTCAAGCGGAGAAATGTAGGGGCTCATGAGTGAAAGTATCCACTTGGTTGCTTCTGGAGAGGATGCAAAGTCGTCCCCGAAAAGAATGTTCAAAAACGCGTCATAGCTCCCGATTTTTTTCGGCAAAACGAAACGCACATGGATGTTCTCTTTGGTGAGCGCTTTTGTGAGTCCGTGGCACGCAACCCCAAGCCCGCCGCTGTTAAACGGCGGAAGCTCCCAGCCAAACATTAAAATTCTCATAGCACGGCTGATGTATTTTTGTGTTTAGATATTTGTATTATATCGTATTTGAGGGAGAAAGAGAATGCGAGGTATAAATTTGACAATTGATATATATATATATATATATTATAAAATATGTTACTTTGATGATATACTTAGGATAAATATCCTTTTTAAGTATAGTAGATAATTGTCAATAAAAATATTTGACGGCAAGATGCCTATAACAATAACTTACCATAAATGAAACACTCATATTTGTAATAAATTTAATCGTTAGTGCAATTGTTGCAGTGCTTTCTGTTGCTTTTTTGGTAGGTAAATATAAGGTTGACGATTTGAGGAGCGACACTGAATAAGCTTTTAGAGTTATGGATGAACTAACAAAATATTCTGCGTTTCAGCCTCTCAAAACCTATGCGTTTAAAAACGGGAAAGATTACCAATAAATTCTTCGGGCTGGGGCTATCCTTCTGCGAGATTATTATCTAGAAAAACATCCAAAAATCAATGAA
>CAZHCQ010000125.1:0-4866 GCA_964531415.1 uncultured Gammaproteobacteria bacterium | reverse complement strand
CCGTCTGCCAAAACCGGGTGCGCCAAAAAAGGAACAAAAAAAATAAACAATTCAGAATACTATAGATACAGAGCGTCAATTGGGCGCTTTTTTGTTTTTCATGAGAAAAATTCGTTTTCCAAGTTCAAACACGAAAATACTTTGTGCAGTATACACAAAAAGGATCCCCCATTCAAAAATGCCAAAAGGAGTGGTAAAGAGAATATTGGTATGGAAAAATGGCACATAGATGGCAATGAGCAAGAAGAGTATTCCAATTCCGGCCGAGGCAAGAACGTATTTATTTTGAAACGGGTTGAGGGCAAATATGTGGGTTTTGAGGCTTCGCGCTGAAAAAATGAAGAAGAACGAGGAAAATCCAAGCCCTGCAAATGCAAAGGTTCGCGCAAATGCAATAGTGTGCGTTGTTTTCCAGATGTAAAGAAACAGGAGGAAAAGCGTTATATCCATAATAATGCTGTAAAAGAGGATGAATGCTTTGTACGTATGGGGCAGAATGGGTTCATTGTGTTTTCGCGGGGGATCATGCATGACGTTTTCGTCTATGTCGTCAAAGGCGAGGGCCATTGCGGGTACCGCACTCTCTGCAATTTTGATCCATAAAATTTGAGCGGGAATAAGAGGCAGGGGAATATCGCTCTTGGTGATGATGTTGATAAGCAAGGTTCCAGTGAGAAGAGTCAGCTCTGTAAATGAGTCGCACATCAGATACACAATGACTTTACGGATAGTATCAAAGATAATTCTCCCCCGCCTAATTGCGGTAACAATTGTTGAAAAGTTGTCGTCTAGAAGCACTAAATCAGATGTTTCTTTTGCAACGTCCGTGCCGGACCCAAGCGCAATGCCGATGTCTGCACGCTTTAAAGCAGGCGCGTCATTCACGCCGTCCCCTGTCATTCCAACGATGTGCCCGGCGTTTTGCCATGCTGAAACAATCCGTATTTTGTGTTTTGGCGCAACGCGGGCATAAATATCTACTGTTTTTATGATCCGCGCGAGTTCCTGATCCGAAAGGGCGTCAAGCGCGTTTCCTTCAAGCACGTTTTTGCCCTCGGTTCGGAGGCCGATTTCCTTGCCAATGGCGATTGCCGTGAGATGATGATCGCCGGTTACCATCACAATATGAATCCCGGCGCTTCGGCACAATGCAACAGATTCTTTCGCAGTTTCCCGCAAGGGATCCCGCAAGCCGATGAGCCCAACAAAAATAAGGCCAGACATTGTGTTGGAATGAAAATGTTCTTCGGGGCGTTGGGTTTTGTCTATTTTATAGGCAACAGCAAGAACGTGGAGGCCTTTTGCGCTTAGGTTTTTTTGTTGGCGGAGAATGTGCTGTGCGTGCGTTTTTTGGATTGGAGTTATCTGATCTCCCTCTTCAAGAAAAGAGGAAAGCGCCAATAATTTTTCAGGCGCGCCTTTGACATATATAAAGTGCGCATGGCCTTCGCGATGGTGCATTGTTGCCATGAATTTGTAATCGGCGTCAAAGGGGATTTCTGAAACACGGGGTTCATTTTTTTCAAGGGAGTCCTTGTTCAAGCCGAACGCGCTCCCCGCCATAAACAGAGCACGCTCAACCGGGGATCCGATAATTTTTCGTTTGTCAAGATCTTCATGGGGATTTTCTAGAAGGGCATTATTGCACAGAACGCCGATTTTTAAGGCAAGAGAATGGCTCTGCGCTTCTTTCTCCAGCTCGTTTGAAATTTCATTTTTTTGTTGTTCATACAGCGCTTTTCCTGTGAGAATTTCAGATACCTGCATAACACCGCTTGTGAGCGTGCCTGTTTTGTCCGAGCAAATTACTGAAACAGAGCCAAGCGTTTCCGCAGACACCATTTTCCTGATGAGCCCGTTGTTTTTGTGAATCCGTTTCATGCCGACTGCAAGAATCACCGTGAGCGCCGGCAGAATTCCTTCTGGAATTGCGGCGACAAGCACGGCAACAGAAACTAAAAACATTTCAAGCCACGAGTGTTTGAGCAGAATGCCAAAGCCAAACAGGAAAGTCGCAAGGCCGATAAGAAATATCCCGATGAACTGCCCGAGGCGGCGAATTTGTTTTTCAAGAGGAGAACTTTCCTCTTTGGTTTCTTGAAGCAATTTTGAAATTCGTCCAAGTTCTGTTCCTTCGCCGGTCGCAACCACAATGCCTTCGGCCTTGCCTTTTGCAATTATTGTCCCCAAGTATGCCATATTGCTCCGTTCCGCCATATTGACGCCGGCAAGAAGGGTATTTGAATTTTTTACAGATGTAGCCGATTCGCCGGTAAGAGCAGATTCTATAACTTCCATATCCAGCACGCGCGTTAAGCGAATGTCAGCCGGAACTTTTTCGCCCGCTTCTAAAAAGATGATATCCCCGGGTACAATATTTTTTGACGACACTGAAATTTTCGCGCCGTCCCTTTGCACGAGCGCGCGGTATGAGATGAGCGTTTTCAGCTCTTCAAGGGAATGGTTCGCTTTATATTCTTGAATAAACCCGACAACACTGCTGATCACAATAACCGCAATAATAATTCCCATGTCAACGAAATCTTTGGTGAACGCGCTGATGATTGCCGCGGCAATCAGGATATACACCAGAGGATTTGCAAATTGAGATAAAAAGATTTGCAGTGCTGAAAGCTTCGCCTGATCTTTAAGCGCGTTAGTCCCATGCTTTTTTAAACGGATCTCGGCTTCTTTTGAGGTAAGGCCTTTGGGCGTTGTTTCAAGTTTTTTATAGCACTCATGCGCCGAAAGCGCGTGAAACGAAAGTTGTTCCATTGCAAGCGATAAAAAATAAAAAGACAGTTTTATTCTGCCTTTTTATTATAAGCTATTTTCTTGTCTTTCCTAAGCGGCGAGAGGAAGATCTTCTCTTTTTTCTATTATAGTTGCGTCTATAATCTGCGGTTGTTGTTCTTGATTTTGAAGAAGTATACGATCATTGAGTGCTTCCCACAAGCGAGCGACTGTTTCTATTGCCTTTGCTTTTTTCCCCAGTAGCTTGATAAAATTTTCTATCAGCTGGGATTTTATTTCTTTATCAACCTCGGCCGTATAAATTGTCCGTACAACTTCACCAAGAGTTTCTTCGTTTTCTAAATAATATTCTGGATTTTCGCTCACGCGCGTTAAAAGCTCCACAAGCTTTGCGAAGCTTGCATTTTGTTCAATTATTGGAGCTTGGTTTTCTAAGATGATGTTCATAACAAAGTTTTATAGCACAAAATTTTAGAAATGTCAAATTATTCCTGATGACAACTTTTGTAGCAAAAAAGCCTAACACATCTTTTTGGCTGATGCAAGCTGAATATTGCTGCCTTTTCTCGCCAAAAACCCTTCTTCCTCCATATCGCAAAGAATGTGCTTGAGGCGGGATGGGCCAATGTTGAGCTCTTTTTGGAGAGAAGAAACCGGAGAAGAGCCGTTTTTTAAGAGCAATTTTAAAATTTGGCCGCGGATCTGGCGATTTGAGTTTTTAAAGACGGATTGTTTATGGTAGTGAGCGCTTTGCTCGTTTATTCGCGGGTAGTGTTTTTTCAAGAGAACGCCATAGTCCATAAGGGCGTAGTACCAGCGTTGCGGATTTTTTGCATCAAGAGTTTGTTTAATCAGCGGAAGAATTGCTGTATCGTGCACTTTTTGCTGATTTGGAAAAAAGAAATGCAGAAATACGGCGCGGATATTTGTTTCAATAAATATCACAGGGAGGTGAAAGGCGAATGTGCAGAGTGCGCCGGCTGTTGCAGATCCGATGCCCGGAAGCGTTCCAAGCAGAGCAGGGTCAGCTGGAAGAACGCCGCCAAATTCGTGCGCCACAATGTGCGCTGTTTTTTGGAGCATGAGCGCGCGCCTATTATAGCCAAGCCCCTGCCAGTGCCTAAGAACATGGTTTAAAGGAGCAGAGGCAAGCGCGTGAAAATTCGGAAACGCGCGAATGAATGGCTCGTACTTTAAGAGCACTCTGCTGGTTTGCGTCTGCTGAAGCATGAATTCAGAAACCAACACCTCGTAAGGGCTTTTCGCATGCCTCCATGGAAAAGTGCGGCTGTGTGTTTCGTACGAGCCAAGAATGGTGTTTTGAAATTTTTTGATTTCACCTGCCCTCATTGTTTTTGGCTATGTCGTCAATTTTTGTAGAAGAGAGCAGTGTGCTCTCTTCTTGGTTTGGCATAATAGCCTATTTTAAGTTCTATTTTCGTTTGACACTAGGTACACATGTGCTACTATATAAACATCACGACGAGAAGGGGCCCGAACGGTTAACTACCTAAGGCCCCCTTTTCTTTATCAGTATCCACATTTCCCTTTTTCACGCCAAGCATCGCCGGATTATGTTCCTTAAACTTCAAAATAAAGCCCGCTATCTGTATTTCATCATATAGCTTTTGATATTTATCTTGCACGAAACCCAAAAAATAGTACGCTTTTTCTACACCATATTTCCGCCGTAAATACACACGAAACCGCGCTAAATCAATATGCATCGGCTTATCAGCCGATGCAGTGCTCATATATACATTCTGCCCGTCTATAAAAGCAATGTTATTTTTCTGTTCGTCGTTTTTTGGCATATTTTAGGAAATCGTTCTCATGGGCTTGTTTGAGTGCGTTGAAAACTTGGTGGAGTATAAAACTTATTTTTTTATCTTATCGTTTGACAAATCAAAAATAGTACCTTTAGTATATTGCTTTATTTCTTCACTACTTTCTGCCTTGCTTTCCTCTATCTCTCTTAAAAGTATCTTCTTTTTTATTTCAATTTCTTCCCCCTTTATATTTTTTGCTCTATTCCCCAGTAAACGAACAAAAAGTGTTTTATCTTTTTCAAGATGCACTGCATTTTCTGAAATCAAGTCAATGATTTTCCCG
>CAZHCQ010000124.1:0-10319 GCA_964531415.1 uncultured Gammaproteobacteria bacterium | reverse complement strand
TCCCGCACAGCCTCAAGCGCGGGATCTGGAACATCTGCTCCTGATTTTAAAAACGCATCAGAAACGCCACATGCGCTTTCACGGCAGAATATGACGAAATGCTCAAAAGCCAATTTATTTTTCATATTCTTTTTATTACTACCTCAATCTTAAAGTATTTTTTTACCTTTGTAGAGAGGAGATATATACAAGAAAAAATAGACGGCGCTTACTTAGAGATGGTGCCAATTTTGCATCTATATTCAGCATATATCAATAAAAAAACCGTCTCATGGACGGCTGTTAAACTGACTGGTACATACGGCATCCGATTATTTTTTTTGTACTTTTTTGTTGAGGTAATTCTGAAACCCGGCATCTTCAGACATCATCTGTTGCAGGAGGAAGCGTAAAAAATTTGCCTTTGTCATTTTTCTGCGCTTTGCTTTCCAATTCATGTACCGGTCAATACAAGGCGTCATGCGGAGCGTGAACTTTATATTGGTAAGCTCCCGTTCTTTTGCTTTAAAAGCAGTTGCCATAGAAGAAACTCCCTGTAAAATCTGCTCTTTCAATTTTCCTTCCACGTAATACCTCACCTTAAAGAGTTTGCCTGCACGCGTGCCCTCTTGGAAAATTTTGAACGATGGGTCAAGCGCGTGTCCTTTCGGTAAAAGATATAAAACCGGCTTTTGCACGGAAAACGCCCACGCCACAAGATACGCCGCTTCAGAACTCGCGAGCGAACCCTCAACAATAAAAAAATCTATCTTGTCTAGAATAGAAGTTCGCGGATCCATTGCCGCGTTCAAATTCCGCAGAAAATCAGACTGTTCGTGATCAAAAAAGTTTGTAATCACCAAATATCCAAGAGCTTCCATGCTTGAAATAGCCTGCGCAAGGCGCGCTTTGGAAAATCTTTTCACATTAGAAATAAAAAAATATATCCTCATAGTTTCTCGCGTATATGGGAACCGCCGAATTCTCCTGCGTATTCCGTTCGCATCATCTGTTTAATGCGCTGAAAATCGCTTGTTTGTGAAAGCACCCACATGAATTTCACAAAAAGCGGCTCATACAACCCGCGCCCAAGCACCGTAATATTTTTCATAGACTCATCTTCTTCAAAAAGTGCGCCTTTGTTATACACGATCACCGGAATCGGCAATGTGCCGAACACTGCGCCCTCTCTCCGTAAAAAACTCTGCAAAAAACCTCCAAACGGACACTGCACAAAAAGCCCTTTTGCATGAGGGAAAGTCATTTTCAAATACTCGCGATCCAGCGGATTAAAGTTGACAGAGGCAACCCGCTCTTCGCACTTTTCTATCCTTGGTTTTGGAAACGCGCCGCTCCGTTTGACGCGGGATTGAGAAAGCCGAAAACTAAAGTCTACCTTGCCCAGAAAATTCGTATCATCTTCGTCAAAATCTGTTTTTAAAAAACGCTCAATCTGCGCGCAGGTAGCGCGAAACAACACATTTCCAAACATGACTCCCACCTCCCCAATATCCATGGTTGCTACTTGCACTGCGTTAATGAGCGTTGATTTCATGGTGAATGTCTTATTTCTCTCTAAAAACGATGCGAATTTTCTCCGCATCTCTTTTCCAATTGCATCCTCCGGAATAAACGACCCCGCACAAATAACCGGCTTGCCAAACCTGCCAAGCATGTACGAGAGAGCAGATCCGGAATACGCAAGCGTATCAAAGCTCGTCAGCACCACAAAACCATCGTACTCGTCGCGGCGGGCAACTACTTCTTGCGCAATTCTCTGCCATACCCCCGCGCCGATTATTGCCTCGTGCCCGCCGTCAACAAAAATCGGGTCAACATCGGCAATAATGGTGACCTCCGGAATAAGGCTTAACCAGCGCTTCATGTCTTCCACTTTCATCACTGCGCTTCCGGGCGCATCATGCAAAAAAATTTTGGTTCTTCCCGCAAAGAGCAGACAAATTCTTTTTCTATCAAGTATCATGTGAGAAACAGCGAGAGCGCGGCATTAAAGCGTTCATTTATATAATGCCTCAATCGCATTTTGATATTTTTTAAAAATATTATTTCTTTTGAGCTTCAAAGTAGACGTTAAAAGATCGTTTTCAACCGTAAATGCCTCATCAACTAAAATGAATTTCTTCACTTGTTCATAACTTGCGAAATGCGCGAGCGCATGCTTTATTTCTTCCTCAAACAGCGCGCGGATCGGGGAATAATCAAGCAATATATGCGGAACCGTGCGGGGAATTCCCATGCTCTTTGCGGCGCGCGATACCATGTGTATAGTGGGCACAATCACTGCTGATATAAATTTTTTCCCTTCCCCAAACACTGCGGCTTGGGTGATCAACTCGGAACGAGCGACGAGCGCGTGCTCAATTGCGCTTGGAAAAATATTCTTGCCCCCGGAGGTAATAATAATCTCTTTTTTCCGTCCCGTAATTGTAAGAAAGCCTGATGCGTCAAATCGACCAATATCCCCGGTTTGAAACCATCCATCGCGCTCAAACGCCTCGCGCGTTTTTTCCTCATCCGCATAGTAGCCTTTCATCACATTCGGGCCTTTCACCAAAATTTCGCCATCTTGTGCAAGAGCGAGGCTCACTGACCGCAAGGGCAAGCCTACTGTTCCGAGCTTAGCATGATCAAACCGATTACAGCAAATAATCGGGGAGGTTTCCGTAAGGCCGTAGCCCTCAAGCAGATTCACTCCAAAAATATGAAAAAAACGGCTCACGCTTGTGCTTAACTTCGCCCCTCCAACAATGGCGATGCGCAAACGCCCGCCGAAAGATGCCCGTATTTTTCTTGACACCAGCGCATCAATAAGTTTCCTTTTCAAAGGCGTACGATAGGCGACCATAAAATTTCGTTCCAGATCATGGTTGTTTCGCAAATACTGAAAGGCCTTTAGAAAAAGCCACTTGCGGGCAAAGAATCCGTTTTTGACCCGCTCCTGAATGGCTTCATAAAATTTCTCATATATTCTCGGCACGCCGATAAAAACAGTCGGCTTCACTTCCTTAAAATCTTGCGCAAGCGTTTTTGGCCCATCCGCAAAGTAGATCACCGCGCCGCAACTTAAGGGAATAAAACATCCGCTCGTTCTTTCAAATACATGCGAAAGAGGCAGGATAGACAAAAAAACATCATCCTTAAAAATAGGCACGTAACTCAACACATCCTGCATGTTGGAAATAAAATTGCGGTGGGTTAACACCACGCCTTTTGGCACGCCGGTTGTGCCCGAGGTATACACAATGCTCGCCGGATCATCACACCCAAAATGGCGTTTATAAAGCTCGCGGGGCGAATCCCTTCCCGCAAGAAGCATCTCCGGGAATCCCTGTATGCTAAGGCCATACTCTTCGGAAAGCCGTGCAAAATCGTGTTCAACCGGTACGCTGTTTCCGTTATCAAGCACCTCTCTGATGTGCGCGTGCTGAAATACAATAATACGCTTTAAATACAAAAGCTGTTCTTTGATGAACAAAATTTTTATCAAAAAGTCGCTTGAAAGTATGAGCGTTGAAGCGCGGGTCTGCTCAAGAATGTGCACGATAGATGCAGAGTGAAACTCGGTCTGTATGGGAACGCTCACGCCGCCTGCAAGCATGATCCCTAAATCAGCTATCACCCACTCCGGACAATTTTTTGCAAGCAGGCAGACCGGCTCTCCCTTGTGCACGCCGCTTTCTCCAAGCGCTTTTGCACAATGCTCAACACTCGTACGCAACTCCCCATGAGTAATGCCTACATACGCACCGTTCATTTTATATGCAAGCGCACACTCTTCTTCTGCCTGCCAGTGCGCGGATCCGAAAATATAGTTTGGTAAACTGAAAGTCGCCATTGGTAAGTGATATGAAAGAGTAACGAGCGAGTCTATCGTACCAATGATTAAAATGGCATTAATTGTCAATCTTAACGCGCCGCTACAGGCTCAATCCAACAAGCGATTTGGTTAACACCTCGCCCAATGTCCAAATAAAGCCAAAAATATGCAGCCCAGAGGCAATGCTCACCATCATGAGAAGAATAAAAAACATGTTTCCTCTTGTTTCAAGCAGGTGCTTTAATTCGTATCGTGAATCTGGGATAAGGGCAAGCACAAGTTTTGAACCATCAAGCGGAGGAATAGGAATGAGATTAAAAAAGGTAAACGCAAAATTCAAAAGACTCAAAAGATAAAAAAAGAAAATCACCGGGCTGTTTACGCCTACAATGCCAAAGAGTACAAGAAACCGCGCGATATAGGCAAAAACAACCCCGCTTAGAATATTTGAGAGCGGCCCGGCAAGCCCCACCCACACCGGCCCCCATTTGCGGTCAGAGAAGTGGTTCGGATTATACGGCGCAGGCTTGCCCCATCCAAAGCCGATAAAAAAAATGAGAAGCGTGCCGATTGGATCAAGATGCGCAAGCGGGTTCAGCGTTAAGCGCCCTAACTGCTCGCCGGTATCGTCTCCCTGCAGTTTTGCCGCCAAAACATGGGCAAATTCATGAATCGTAATTGCATACACAATCACGAAGGTTTGTATGAAAAATACTATTGGATCGCTAAAAAGTTGTGAAAAAAGCATGTTCCTATTCTATAGCAAATAATCCTGCTTGCCAAATCAATACTTTATGGTACACTAATTTTTGCGTCTTCATGCAATAATCACAAATTCTATGAAACAATGCGTTACGTGTTCAAAAGGCTATAATATGGCAAATAACCGTTCAAAAGCGCTCAATGCCACACGAAGAAAGCAACACCCCAATTTGCAAAAAAAGCGGGGTATTGGCTGGGTATGCACAAATTGCATCAAAAGCATGGGAAGGTAGAAGATTATGCGGGGCTTTCAAAAAATAGGCGTTTTGACTTAGGATAATTTTATGTTATACTAGATTTGAAAAACGTCCCCCCCTAATAACAAGAGCCCCAGGGCTCTGCCCCGCAAAAGCGGGGGTAGTTAGGGGGGTCATTTTTTATAGGCATAATATTCATTTACCCCTTTCTCAAAAATCAGAAACTCCGATTTTATAATTCTATACTGCTGGACAATATTGTAAGAACGCAAATCTTCTGACTCCCATTTTCTATAAATTGCCCATCCAAAATAATCCACTGCCTGATTACAAAGGTCAAATTTTGAATTATGAAAATATAATGCAAAAGAAGTATTGGCGTATTGCTTAATGAGCGATTTGAATGTTTGTTTTAGAATACCACGTTTTTTCTTATCAAACAGACTACTAAACACCAAAACCACATGATCATAGCCTTGCCAAGTTGCGCGATTAAAAGAATATTTTAATAATGCCACGCCCATTTTCATGTAAAGCTCAATGTATTGCTGATGAAATCTCGGATTCGCTTTGTTTTTTTGAGCGATGACGGAATCTATTCGCATTTGATGGTCGTTTTTAACGAGAGCAGAAAAAACATTGTTGCGAACAGCTTGGGCGTCTTCTGAAGCGTGAAAATGGCCATATTCTTCCATGCTGGAACCGCAACTGTAATTAGGTAAAAGCTCATACCGAAGCTTAAGTAACGGCGAGCCAATGTCAAATGGATTCACCGTGCTTAATGCGGTTAAAATAAAAAACTTCGTTCCTGTTGGGCTAAAATCAAAATTTCCTGATTCATCAATAAAAATATAGAGTGTTTTCATATTTCAATATTTTCCTCTAAAAGCCTCCACTGATTCTCCGATATAAGCCAGGGTCACACCGTCAATCTTTGGCACTTTGTTTTTCAACTCCTTGAGATAGCCTTCAGGATCGTATGGTAGCCAATCTTCACTCATTAAAAGTTCCTTACCATATTCAGTTATTGTCAACCATGGGAAGAAATCACTACCCTGCACTTGTCCATGCTGTCCAGGATACAAAGCACCGTTATTCATCAACTCGTGCACAATTTCTCTTGCAACAGAAAGCAAATCATCCTGTTTACACGCGAGCAGACTTTCAGTTTCCTTTCGGAATAGTGCTCCAATATCTCCCATTTGAATTTTGAGACGACGAGAAGGGTCATCTCCAAATGAGAGCTGTTGCTTTAAGTAATTGAAAATTCTATTTCTGATTTCTTCCCGATCCATAAAAATAAAGAAGTTGCGGAAGAACTTGTTCCGTTGATTCTTCCTGAATTTTTTGTAACTCTTGATAATTCATACGCCTCAAAATTACCCTACGATATTTTTTGCTTCACCTCAAGCTTTCCATTTTTCTCCTCAACTTCAATAGTAAGCGCTGAATTCTCTGCTTTGTCTAAAAGAAGCAGTGCTGTTTCGTCAAGAATTTCATTTTGAATAATACGCTTCAGCGGGCGCGCGCCAAAAACTGGGTCATACCCTTTGTGCGCAAGATACGCTTGTGCGCTTTCAGAAAGCACAAGCTCAACATGTTGTTCGCGCAGGCGCGAAACAACCGACTGTATTTGAATTGCAACAACTTTTTTCAGCCGATCTTCTGAAAGCTCGTTAAAGAAGATCGTTTTGTCTATACGGTTCAAAAACTCCGGCTTAAAAGCACGGTGCAGTAACTCCTCTATTTCGTGCTCCATTTTTTCTTTCTCTTTTCCGCGGTAACGCTGGATAATTTCAGCGCCGATATTTGAAGTCATAATAATTACGGTGTTGGTAAAATCAACGGTTCTGCCTTTGCCGTCAGTAAGCCTTCCTTCGTCAAACACCTGCAAAAACAGGCTGAAAATGTGCGAATGCGCTTTTTCTATTTCATCCAAGAGCACAACGGTATAAGGCTTTCGTAAAACCGCCTCGGTGAGCTGGCCGCCTTCTTCATAGCCCACATATCCTGGAGGCGCCCCGATGAGCCGCGCAGAAGAATGCTGTTCACTCAACTCGCTCATGTCTATTCGAACAAGCGCGTGCTCGTCTGAAAAAAGCTGTTCCGCAAGCGCTTTCGCGGTTTCAGTTTTGCCTACGCCGGTTGGGCCTAAAAATAAAAACACCGCGATTGGCCTGCCTTCCGGGGTAATACCGGATCTGCTGCGCCGCACCGCGTTTGCAACTGCATGGAGCGCATCGTCTTGCCCAACGACCCGCCGTGCCATTGCCTCTTCAAGTTTTTTTAGTTTCTCGGATTCAGCCCGCATAAGGCGGGTTACCGGGATCCCGGTCCACCGCGACACAACGCCGGCGATGTCCTCTGCCGTAACCTCCTCGCGAATCATCCGTTCGCTTTCTAAAATGGCATTCCATCCATCCTCTGCCTGTTTTACTTTCTTTTCCATTTCCGGAATTTTCCCGTACTGAATTTCAGCGGCTTTGTCGTATCTGCTTTCGCGAAGCGCAATTTCCAAATCAGAACGAAGCCCGTCTAAAATTTCGCGATATCCCTGCATATTCTTTAACATGCCTTTCTGCCCATTCCAGCGCAACTCCAAAGCCTTGAGCTCTTCTTTTTTATGCGAAAGTTCATTTTTAATTTCGCCTAAACGCTCTTGTGCTTCTTTGCTCTTTTCCTTTGCAAGCGCTTTTTCTTCAATCTCACATTGCTGAACTCTGCGCTGAAGCATATCAATTTCTGAAGGTGAGGATTCTGCCTGAATTTTAAGCGCCGAAGCAGATTCGTCAATTAAATCAATCGCCTTGTCCGGCAAAAATCTGTCTGCAATGTAACGCTCTGAAAGCTTTGCCGCCGCAACAAGCGCGTCGTCAGTAATGCGGATCCGATGATGCAGTTCGTATTTTTCCTTGAGCCCGCGCAAAATTGAAATAGTGTCTTCGCCCGATGGCTCGGCAACCATCACCGGCTGAAAACGCCGCTCAAGCGCCGCGTCTTTCTCAATATACTTCCGATACTCGGTAATGGTTGTTGCGCCGATCACGCGCAAAACGCCGCGCGCAAGCGACGGCTTCAAAATATTTCCAGCGTCAACCGCGCCTTCTGCCGCTCCCGCGCCAACAACCGTATGCAATTCATCAATAAAGAGTATAACGGTTCCCGCGCTCTCAATTACTTCGTCAATCAGATTTTTTAAGCGCTCCTCAAACTCGCCGCGAAATTTCGCGCCGGCAAGAAGCGTCGACATTTCAAGCGAAAGCACGCTTTTTCCCTTCAGAGATTCCGGCACATCGCCGTGCACAATTCGCTGGGCAAGCCCTTCAACAACAGCAGTTTTGCCAACACCAGGATCTCCAACCAGCACCGGGTTATTTTTGGTTCTTCGCGATAGCACCTGCATCACCCGCCGTATCTCGGTTTCGCGGCCAATAACAGGATCAAGCTTGCCTTCTTCGGCAAGCTTTGTAATATTTGTTGTATATTTTTCAAGCGCGCGGTAATTCCCATTTTCAGGGGAATTTTCAGCGTGCGGATTGTTGTGGTTCATACACAAACTTTGACACTAAATATAAAATATGTCAAGGGCAATAAATCCTTATGCAAGCAAATGCTCTACGAGCGCAACTGCGGCTTCGGTGTGAATTGCTTTTTTCGTGAAAATTGCGCGGGGGTCGCTATCAACGTCCCGCTCAACTTCAAACATCCGCGGGGCAACCATATCTAAAAATGCGTCTGCCCGCAGCTTCTTCATATGCGCTTTCGTGATCGGCTTAAATTTTTCTGAAATTACTTCTTGCTGTTTTTTCAAAACCTCATCGTTTGATTGAATTCCGGTCTGGAGCGCGTGGGGCACCAGGAGATAATCCACCTCTGAAATAAAATCATCAAGTGTGCCGTAACTGAACTGCGCAAGTCCGTTCTTCTTCGCGGAAGATATTACATCTTCTGAAAACGGGAAATGCTCCAAATCGTCAACCACAAGGCTCATGCGATAATACCCTAAAACAGGCAAGAGAGCTTTACACACGCGGTTCACGCCGGTAACCCCATAAATTCCTATGCGCAATCCATCCAATTTTCCCTTGAAATAATGGTACATGTTAAACAAAAGCATCAGCGCCCACACCGCATGCTCGCGCGTGCCGCTTCCGCCGTTAATCACCGGAACGCGCGATACTTCTGCGGCATCCTGCGCCGCTGTTTCGCTTGGATGGCGCAAAACTATAACGTCTGAAAAATCAGAATATGTCCGGATAGTATCGTCAAAATCTTCTCCCTTTTCCATAGATAACCCCTTTTCACCCCGCACGCCAATCCATCCGCCTCCGGCGCGAATCAGCGCGGACTGAAAAGAACTCATGGTTCGTGTTGACGGCTGAAAAAAAAGCGTCGCCGCGATCTTTCCTTCCAAAAGCTTTGGCGGTATTCCCTTGTTTACAAACTCTTCAGCGCGAATGCAGAGAGCATCATATTCTGCTTTAGAAAAATCCTGCGAATTAATAAAATGCTTGATTGCCATAATTTTTAGTTAAGATAAATACAGGCTGAATTATATTGTACCAAAAAGCGCGAAAGCATCAAAAATTGTTGCTATTTTTGTATAAAATAGGTATGGTGAAGAGTATTAAAATCATATATACCCTATGTCTATGTCCAAAAATCAAGTCAAACAAATAGTTGCATATTGGGCAGAAACGGCCGCGCATGATTACGAAACCATAAAAAATCTACGCCCGAACTCACTGCAATATATTTCAAGAGAATAAAAACAGTATATAAAAATTTATGTCAAGAATTAAACAAGAAAAATTAAATAAAGTAAAAAAACAAGTCAAGCGTTATATTGAAATTCTTGTTGAAGACGGTTTTCCAATAACACAAGCATATATTTTTGGCTCTTACGCACGCGGAAATTTTAGAAAATACAGCGATATTGACGTATGTATTGTATCGCCTAAATTACGCAAGAATTGGAACAAAAACGAAGCATATCTTTGGCGTAAAACACTTGAAGTGGATCATACCATAGAACCAATAGGCTACAGCCCGGAAGGGTTTAAAGAGGACTTTATTTTAGGGCGCGAAATCAGAAAGAATGGGGTGAGAATTGTGTAAAGATATTATCACAACTATATGGTTAGAAGGCTAAATACCCTGGAACTCGCGTGGGTTTTTATTGGACCAAAAATTAAAAATTATATCTTTAAAAAATCAATACCGTATTGGTTTTTTCTTGATGTTACGACAGCTTGCAATAAACGATGCGGCTATTGTTATGTAATTGAAACGAAAATGAAAAAAGTTTTTGAAAGAATGATGGACATCGAAACCGCAAAAAAATCGATAGACTATATGTATCAAAAAGGATGCAGGCATGTTGCCATTATGGGAGGAGAACCTCTGCTCTTGGGGGACACACTCGTTGAAATTATAGAGTACGCAACGAGTAAACGAATGTTTACCTATCTTCCTACTAACCTTACCCTCATGTCAAAGACTCTTCTTAAAAAGTTGATCAGAGCTGGAATATGTTTGATTGA
>CAZHCQ010000123.1:0-3977 GCA_964531415.1 uncultured Gammaproteobacteria bacterium | reverse complement strand
ATCCCTGCTGATAAATTCTACTTTTCTCCTGAAATAGACATTTACGACAATAAAATCATGATTGCCTCATGGCGGGAAAAACTCGGCATTATCATTGAAAGCGAGGAAATCGCGGACGCGATGAAAAAAATCTATGAGCTCGCCTGGGCCGAAGCCCAGCGGCTTGATAAAAAAACGCGGGAAGGGCAATCAGATACATCAGCTTGACGCTATAACTTGAGCTGTTATGATAGTATCACCTGAATGTAAGAGTATTCTCCTATGAAAACCTACAATTTTCGTATTATCATTGAACAAGACGAAGATGGCATTTTTGTGGCAAAATGCCCCTCGCTTCGCGGTTGCCATACGCAAGCAAAAACGTATGAAAAAGTAGTTCAGCGCATGCAAGAAGCAATCGGCGTGTATCTTGAAGTACTCAAAAAACGCCAACAAACAAAAATATTGGAAGAGGTAGAACAGCCCAAATTTTTTGCATTGCAGGATCTCTCTGTGTCGCTATGAGCAAAAAATTATCCCCAATCAGCACAGCAAAGCTTATCAGAATACTCAAAAAGCTTGGCTTCCATCGTATTCACCAAAAAGGAAGCCATGCTTTTTTTGAACATCAAGACGGCAGAACAACCGTTGTACCAATTCATCAGGGAGAAGATATAGGAAAGGGATTATTGAACGAAATTTTGAAAGATATTGAAATGGATATAGAAAATTTCAATAGCGTGCGCTGAAAGCATGCGTAATCACTCTTAATAAAACCACATGGAAACAACCTCATTCATCTGGAAAAACGGCGAGTTTGTGCCGTGGGAGCAGGCAGTAACGCACGTTTTAACCCACTCCCTGCACTACGGCGGAGCCGCGTTTGAAGGCATACGCTGTTATAAAACACCAAAGGGAACCGCGCTGTTTCGCCTGAAAGAACACATTGAACGGCTCTTTTACTCGGCTGGAATATTGCAAATGGATATTCCCTACGCGAAGGAGGAAATTCAAAAAGCGTGCGTTGAAACAGTTTTAAAAAACAAACTCCAAGAAGGATACGTTCGCCCGCTCATTTATTTTGGCTACGGCAAAATGGGCTTAAACCCAAAAGGCGCGCCGGTTGATTGTGCAGTCGCCTGTTGGCCGTGGGGGCAATATTTAGGCGAGGAAATGGTTGCGTTAAAAACAAGCACCTATATACGCATTCACCCTCAATCAACCGTGTGCGACGCAAAAATTTCTGGGCATTATGTAAACAGTACGCTCGCCTCGCTTGAAGTGTATAATACGAAATATCATGAGGCATTGTTCTTGGATTATCAGGGCAATGTTGCGGAAGGGCCGGGGGAAAATATTTTTATCGTGAAAAACAAAACGCTTTTCACGCCGCCTGCTGGAACAATTTTAATGGGCATCACGCGGGATACGGTTTTACGTATTGCCAAATCGCGCGCAGTCCCCTTTGAAGAAAAAACGCTTGCGCGTGAAGACGTGTACCGCGCTGATGAAGCATTTTTTACCGGCACTGCCGCAGAAGTAACGCCTATAAAATCTCTAGACGACAACGTCATTGGCACGGGCGCACTTGGCGAGGTTACCGCAATAATCAAAAACGCGTTTCACGATATTACGCGGGGAAAAGATAATGAGTTTGAAAGGTTTTTAACGTATGCATAAAAATATTTTATGAGCACACCACATTCACTTAAAACCCGCAGTGCTGAAATTACCGGTACAAAAGGCACAGCAGACTGGATACGCCGAAGCGCGGCACGGGCGATGCTTCGGGCAGTGCGGTTTAGCGATGAAGACTTTGAAAAACCAATTATTGCGATTGCCTGCCCCTACACAAACGCAACGCCGTGCAACGACCACATCAATACATTAGGCGAGATTATACAAAAAGAGGTGCGAAAACTGGGCGGAAAAGATATCATCTTTGGCACGCCAGTGGTAAGCGATGGAATTTCCATGGGCACAAAGGGCATGAAATACTCGCTTGTAAGCCGCGAGATTATTGCAGACAGCATTGAAGCGATGGTTGAGGGATATGTAGTTGACGGCGCAATGACGCTCTCCGGGTGCGATAAAAGCATTCCGGGCGCGCTTATGCCGCTTGCGCGCACCAACGTAATCGGCATTACGCTTTATGGCGGAACTATCCAAGCAGGGCATTTCAACGGAAAAGACCTTACCATTGTAAGCTCATTTGAGGCGATCGGCGCGTACGGCGCAGGGAAAATAAGCGAAACAGAGCTTGAAGGCGTAGAAAAACACGCGTGCCCCGGAGCCGGCGCGTGCGGCGGCATGTTCACGGCAAACACCGTTGCCTCGGCAATTGAAGCACTCGGCATGAGCCTGCCGGGAAGCGCATCTCACGGAGCGGTGGATTCGGCAAACCACATTCATCCGGACAAAAAAAAAGATTGTGAGGATTCTGCAAAAGCCCTGTTTGAACTCCTGCGACAAAACATACGCCCGCGGGATATCATGACACGCAAAGCATTTGAAAACGCAATCACCGTAGTGATGGCACTTGGCGGATCAACCAACGCGGTTTTGCACCTCATTGCCCTCGCGCATGAAGCAGACGTTGATATTGATCTTTCTTTGTTTCATACAATCAGCAAGAAAGTGCCGCTGATTGCAGACATGAAGCCATTTGGCAGATACGTGATGTCTGATTTAAACGCAATCGGCGGCGTGCCGTTTGTGATGAAAATTCTGCTTAATGCCGGATTACTGCACAAAGACTGCATCACGATAACCGGCAAAACAATCGCGGAAAATTTACAAAACGTAAGGGCGTTCCATGGAACGCCCGAAAAAAATCCCGTCATTTACTCCATTAAAAAACCATACGCTCCGGCTGGAAAACATATTTCAATTGTATACGGCAATTTAGCCCCCGAAGGGTGCGTGCTGAAATTAAGCGGCAAAAGCATGGGCGTGTTTAAAGGCCCGGCGCGTGTGTTTGACAGTGAAGAAGACGCATTGCAGGCAATTCTTGACGCAAAAATTAAAAGCGGCGATGTGATGGTGATTCGCTATGAAGGGCCCAAAGGAGGCCCCGGCATGCGCGAGATGCTCTCGGTAACTGCGGCTTTAATTGGCGCTGGAAAAGGGGAAACCGTTGCGCTTGTTACTGACGGGCGTTTTTCCGGCGGAACGCACGGCATTATGGTTGGGCATATCTGCCCTGAAGCCGCAGTAGGCGGCGTTATTGCGGCAGTACGGGACGGAGATATAATTGAAATTAACCCAAACGCATACACGATTACTCTTTGTATCTCTGATGATGAAATACAAAAACGGCTTTCATCGCTTTCCCCCCGCCCTGCCCCGCCGCGCGGCGTGCTTTCAAAATACAAAGCGCTTGTTTCCTCGGCATCACGGGGAGCGGTAACGAGCTAGAAAATCTCCCACGTCTCGAGTAAATAAGATTCTTACTGCTTCTGTATCGATCTATTGATCTCCTCTACCAAGATTTTCTTAATTTCCCAGTCGTAAAGATGTCTCATTAGCCTTTCCCTTGACCTTTCCAAAACATCATTTGCTCTATTTGTTCTCCTAACCCATGTTTTTATATATTGCGCCACCATCTCCTTCCCTCCCCCATCAACATAGTCTTGAACCGTGAGTAGAGGGTTCCGAAGGAGTTCGGCTTGAAAACCATCAATTATCCTTTTGCAAACACCTCCTAGACTCTCCTCATAAACTTCGTCCACTACGTTTGGCTGTTCCATTTTTTGATCTGACATAAATATAACTTCTCCTGCACGAGGCTCAACTTGAATGAAAGCGAAACCGGTGCGGAAAATATTAAGAATAAATAATCAAAACGAGCAAGCATATCGTGTTCATGCGTACCCGTCAATCTTGACAAAATATGCCTTTATACTCAAAATAATCCTTGACTATGAACGTATTTTCTCGCTAGTATGGTATATATGATTCCTGCAAAATATTTAGACTGGTTAATGCGAGACGTTGCC
>CAZHCQ010000122.1:0-2644 GCA_964531415.1 uncultured Gammaproteobacteria bacterium | reverse complement strand
GAGCTGGACAATCTCGCCATTAAATACCTTATACGCGAACAAGCACAAAAACACCGCATCGCGGTCATTATGGGCGCCGACAACGGCGATAACGCGGTCATTGATGTCGAGCGATATGATGAGAACCAAGATCAAAAGTTTTTCCATGGCAGAATGGGAGAGGTAACATTCGATGGTTTATCAGGATTGGATAAGTTTGGTATTGGGAAAAAGATTACGCAACATGTGGTACCGGAAAACGTGACCGAACGTATGCAACAATCTCTAGTAGAAATGGGCAAAACCATCGTGTCATGGCCCCAGCTTGGCGGCGCGGCGCTGATAAACGGTTCGGCAATCGCCTATTGCGTGAGAAAAATCATCAACAAACAACCACTGGAAGATAATCGCGCGCTCATTTCCATGGATGAAAAACTTGTCCCCGGTTACACCAGTCAGGAAGAAGTACAAAAAAGAAAAAAAACTGCCGAGGAGTTTAAAAAAATATTCGGATTATAGTAGCCAATGCAGGAAGTTATCAAAAAGATTCTTGAGGTTGCCGTTCATGCGCCATCGGGTGAAAATGCTCAGCCGTGGCGGTTTGAGGTGAGCGAAAACCGCATTTCCATTTTCAATATTCCCGAACGCGATCAGTCGCTGTACAATCACAACCAGCTTGGTTCGTTGGTTGCGCATGGGGCGCTTATTGAAAATATCATCATTGCCGCGACGGCACACAGCTGTAGCGCCGCGTTGCAGTTGTTTCCCGATAAACAAAATCAAAACCATGTTGCGATACTGGAAATTCAAAAAACAAACGTCGGCGCCGATCCCCTCCATGCATACATTGAAAAACGCTGTACCAATCGCAAGCCATATAAAAAAAACACACCGCTAAGCAAAGAGCAAGTGCGGGCGCTCGAACAGGCGCAGGAAACAGCGCCTGGAGGAAGAGTTGTGTTTACGCAAGACAAAGAGCATATGCGCATTCTCGCGCGCGCCGGCAGCATAAACGAGCACGTAATGTTTGATAACCGGTTCCTGCATAACTTTTTTACCACCCATGTGACGTGGACAAAAGAAGAAGACGACAAAAAACGCCTCGGGTTCTACATCAAGACGCTTGAAATGCCGCCCCCCGCCGAACTTATGATGCGATTGTTTTTAAAGCGGTGGCCGGTCATGCGCGCGCTCAATACACTTGGGATGGCGAGCATGATAGCAAGAACAAACGCAGGGGTATACGCATCTTCTTCCGCAATAGGTGCCGTTGTTATGCCGGGAAGCAAATTGGAAGACTTCATAAACGCCGGCAGGATAATGCAGCGCACGTGGTTAACAGCGACGAAACTTGGCTTAAGCATTCAGCCCATGACTGGCGTGCTTTTTTTCATGCAAGGTATCCAGGCGGGGAAGACAGAGCTCTTTTTACCCCACCATCTTGAACTTATTAAGAGTGCGCATCAGGACATCTACCGCACATTTGGAGTAAGCGGCAGAGACACCGTTTCCATGATGTTTCGCATCGGCTATGGCGGCGCACCGACAGCGCGAGCGTCAAAGTTGCCGCCGGAAATACAGTAAGGACAGCCGAGTTTTTTTACTTCCTTTCCCTTGACTGTCAACGGTCTGTTTTTACGTGTTTCGTTTGCCAAGATGTGGTAAAATCAAGGTAATCCCATGCAATTTTTTAATGTGTTCCAAAATATTGACCTGCTTTCGGTTGGAGTTGCTGTTGCGTCCATAGGTATTTTAGGTTTTGTTATATTTTTTAGTGATTATCGAAGTATCACCAATAAAACATTTTTTTCCTTTTCTATCCTCACTATTATATGGGGGGTATCCAACTATTTAAATTATCAAATTAAATCACTAGATGTTGCTCTATGGGTATTGAGATTTCACATCTTTATTTCAACCTGGCATGCGTTTGCATTCTTCCAGCTGTCCTATGTGTTCCCAAGAACAAACGTAAGATTCCCTAAGTGGTATAGGGTTGTATTAGTACCCATGGTTGTTTTGGTTTCCATTCTTACCCTCACCCCTTTTGTTTTTAGCGGAGTTACAGAAATGCCGTTATCTGGTGAGACAGTAAATCCGGATCGAGGACCGGGAATCGTCCTTTTTGGACTACTAGCTATTTTCTTAATAGGCAGCGGCCTTTTTTTACTTTTTAAGAAAACAAAACAGGCGAAAGATGGTTTAGAAAAGAAACAATTCAGGTTAGTTCTCATCGGAGCTCTAGTAACGTTTGCTCTCATCGTAACTTTCAACCTTATTTTTCCTGTCGTTCTCAATCAAGTAAGGTTCATTCCTCTTGGCGCTACTTTTCTCTTACCGTTTGTCATGTTTACAGCATACGCGATTATGAAACATGGTTTGCTAAATGTGAAGGTGGTGGCGACAGAGGTTCTTGTGTTTGTCATCGCAGAAGCGGTGTTGTTAGAGACGATATTTGAACAAGAGGTGTCCAGAATCATTCTTAATGGAAGTATTTTTATTTTGATACTGGCGTTCGGCATATTGCTCATTCGCAGTGTTCGGAAAGAAGTCGCACAACGCGATAGATTCGAACTTTTAACGAAAGAGTTGCAAACCGCAAATATGAAATTGAAGGAGCTCGACGATTTAAAGACGGACTTCATTTCCATCGCTTCGCATCAGT
>CAZHCQ010000121.1:0-9266 GCA_964531415.1 uncultured Gammaproteobacteria bacterium | reverse complement strand
TCGGAGTGAAGCTGAGGCGGTCAATCAGGATTCTCCGCAAAATGGGTTCTGACTTTTTCAAACAAACACCACCAAAAATCCATAGCCCATCAAATAATCATCTCTCATCATAGTTCAAAACACACCAAAACCCCCATGTCCTCACACATAAAAATTTTTGCCCATCGCGGGGGTCCGGCGCGAGCGCCTGAAAATTCCATGCGGGCATTTATGCAGTGCATCAAAGACGGCGCAAGCGGATTTGAGTGCGACGTGTGCCTCACGAAAGACCGCGAACCGGTTATTCTCCATAAAGAAATTACGCACGATACCATTTTTGACGCGACTTTAAAAAATATTTCACTTTCATCGCTCACGTTTAAAGACCTATCGGCCTTCAAAATAAAAAATTCAGATGAACCGATTCCTCACCTTGATGATGTTTTAGATTTCGTAGAAAGCCAACCGCAGTGCGAGTGCTTTCTTGAGCCAAAACAGGCGAGCAAAGAGCTGATTGAAATTATTGTTCAAAAAATCAAAAAACGCAATTTGCTCAACCGTAGTGCGCTCATAACATTTTTTGCGCGAAAAAACATGCTTGCATACGCGCGCGCCCTCTCGCCGCACATTCGCATCTGCCCAATTTTTGTTCCGATTGCAACTCTTTTTTCAGAGGCGCTGTGTTTTAAACACGCAGGAAAACAGCAATTTTTACCAAAAAAAGATACACAAGCGCAAGGCAACCGTATTGCCATCAAGCCGTTATTGATTTCACCGACGTTCAATTTTGCGCGCGCGGCTCATGCGCTTGGCGCACAAGAATGCACCATTGCGCTTCCGCGCACAGCACGCAGAAAATCACTGCCCATTTTTTCACCCCTGTTTTTGCAAAGAATCAAAGCGCTCAAAAAACACGGCATCCGAGTAAACGCAGGGCTTGTTGAAAACGAGCAAGACGTTTCGTGGTTACTGCGCCACGGCATACACGAAATGTGGAGCGATAATGTTCCGCGTATCGCGGATTCTTTAAAACTGCAAGGAACGGCTTAAAACCGTTCCTTGCAGTCAGGCCGTTTTTGTGTCGTGAAGATGCAGAAAATGCAACAGCGTGCGTACCGGGTTTCCAGTTGCCCCGGAAGGAATATAGGGCGTACGGCTTTGCTCATGATACGCGCTTCCGCCGATGTCAATATGCGCCCATTTTTTTACTGTAACAAATTCTTGCAAAAAAAGAGCGGCAGTAATGGCTCCCGCTTCAGGCATGGTTGAAATATTTTTTATATCCGCAATCGTATTTTTGGTTATTGATTCTTTGTAATATGCATACAAAGGAAGGCGGCAGTGGTCTTCACCTGCAACTTCTCCAGCAGAAAGAATTTCCTGCGCCAAAACGTCATCGTTTGCAAAAAGCCCTCCTATCTCCATACCCAATGCAGAGAGGCACGATCCGGTGAGCGTTGCGATGTCAATAATTACATCCATTTTTTGCTCGCACGCATACGCAAGCGCGTCCGCTAAAATAATTCTTCCTTCCGCGTCAGTATTTGCAACTTCAATAGTTTTCCCGTTATATGAGGTAATAATATCTCCGGGTTTTACCGCGTTTGAGAAAGGCATGTTGTCGCATGTGGCGATAAATCCATGGATCTCCAACGAAGGTTTCACCTCTTTTAAAATTTTGAAAACGCCAAGAAGTGCCGCGGCGCCGGCCATATCAATTTTCATTATCTCCATATATTTTGCTGGTTTGAGTGAAAGCCCGCCGGTGTCAAACGTAACCCCCTTTCCGACAATTCCAATTTTTTCGGATTTTTTCGTTCCTGCTTTTGGCTTATACACAAGATGAATAAAATACGGATCCTCGGAAGATCCCTGTGAAATTCCTAAAATGCCGCCAAATCCATGCTTCTGTAACGCTTCTCTGTGAAATACGGTTACCGAAATAGCGTCATCTTCCTTTGCAATCACGCGTGCATGCGCAACTAATGTTTTCGGGAGAATCGCGGATCCGGGCGCGTTTACTAAATCTCGCGCAAAGATGGTGCCGGATGCGTACGCCGCGCCGCGCCGCACCCCCTGTGCGAGCGCTTTATCTTCTTGCGCGGCACACACAACGGTCTTTGTAATTCTGCCGATGTTCGTTTTTTTTGATTTATACTGATCAAACACATAGTCTGTTAAAAGTACAGCCTCTGAAAGCGCAATGCCAATATGCTCTGATGAAACAAGAGCAGTTTCTGGCGCACGAAAAGCAATTTCTCCGCCGCCACAACTTTTTGCAATTTTCACCGCGCCCGCGGCTGACCTTCTGATTTTTTCTATGGTGATGGCCGAAGCTTCGCCAAGCCCTGCTATAATCACTTTACGAAAAAATTGCCCTTGTGCATCAAGGGTAACGTGCGTTCCCAGCTCTCCCTGAAAATCAACGCGCATGCTTTCTTCTTTGAAGCGTTTTTGAAGTGCAGAGGGAAGAAACGCAAGAGCTGAATTTTTCGTGTTCTTGGCTGTAACAAAACAGATTAAAAAGTCTGTTTTAAAATTTTTAACTAAATTCAAATGCTTTACGAGTATCTCCATTCCTTTATTATTACGGGTAAAGCTGGCTCCCTTTTTCATCATGTATAAAGATCGCTTTTGTGGGGCAGGATTTTGCCCCCTGCAGAATAGTTTCCACTTGCGCGTCGGTAAGATCTGCCAGCGTATATTCGTATCCTTTCATCTCTCCGCTTGAAACCACTTCGGCTTTGCCGTCGTCGTTCAGCAAAAAAAATTCCCCGGCAACCACCATGCACGATGCGGCGCCGATGCACAGCACTTCATCAACCCGAACGGTGAGCGTTTTCCCTCCGCCCTTACTCGCTGTTTTTTGCGTATCAGAAGTTGCGGACATGTGCACATACTATCACTAAACACTGAACTTTGGCAATGCGTGCACTCGCTCATGAGATAGTTAACACTTGAGGTCGCAGACTATGCCGAAATTCAGTAGTATCTATGGAGGTAAGAAAAATAACCTTATAGATATTATGCAAATAAGAGCAGAAGTTGTTTTCAACCCCCGCAAGTCCCATATCAGCAAGGAAGGGAAAAAGAGGTTAAAATGGATGTACATCATTCACTACGAGTGCGGGGGACAGATCACGAAAGCGGCGCGGAAAATTGGTATTTCACGGACATGGCTTTCAAGCATCCATGCAAAATGGGAACGATCCGGAAGAAATCCCTGCTCCCTTGAGCCGGAATCAAGAGCGCCTCGGCGCGTTTCTGTCCGCTCCCGCATCAGCAAAGAAACGGAGAATAAAATAGTAGAGTTAAGAAAAGAGTATGCTCCATGGGGAAAAGATAAACTTTCAACCATCTTGACAAGGGACTACGAAATGAAAGCCTGCCCCACAACAGTAAATCGTTATTTACATCATCATGGATTGATCAATCTGAAACTGTCTCAAAAGAACAAGAGGGCGTGGGAGAGAAAAAAGAGCATGTCTTTTGTGGAGCAGAAGATACGCCCGCCAAAAGAGATTAAAGATTACAAACCGGGGGCTTTGATAGAGAAAGACATGAAATTTATTCTAAAACGAGGAAAAATGAGGAATACAGCAAAGCAGGGATCAAAAGAGAATTTTTATTATCAGCATACGATGATAGACTCGTTTACACGGATACGGGTGCTTGAATTGGTTGAGGAGCCAGACAGCAAAAGTGCGGGGAAGGCGTATGAAAGAGCAGTTATGAGGATGGGCTAAAGTGTTAAGGATGTTCGTGGTCTTGAACAGTTTTTGGGCATGTCCTTTTTTCTTTGCAATTTTTGAGTTTTGTAATAAAGTAAGTAGTATATCGTCATATTTTATAGAGAATGCAACCGCATGGCAGAAGAGGACAAATTTATAAAAGCGTTTGATGCGTATGCAGATGGAATTTTTCGCTACTGCTTTTTTCGCGTATTTAACCGCGAGCGGGCAAAAGATCTCGTGCAGGATACATTTATGCGCGCGTGGGAATATGCCGCAAAAGGGAATAAAATAGAGAACCTAAAGGCATTTTTGTATAAAATAGCGCATAATGTAGTGATAGATGAATCTCGTAAAGTTAAAGAATATTCGCTTGACGCTTTACTTTCGGAGGGGTTTGATGTTCCTATTGAGGAGAATCAAGTTCGAGACTTTGAAGCAAAAGAGGTGCTGGCTGTTTATTGAAAAAGCAAAGAGTGTTCGCCTGCATGAGCAAGAGAAGCAGGCGCTTCGGAGTGATCTGTTTTTGACACAAGGCGCCCACAAGCAGGCGCATTCCCGCCAACTATTTTTTCAGGCTTTTTTTGTTGCACTGCAGGCGCACGCTCTGTCGATTGTCGCAGGCGTGTTGGTGGTTGTGCTTGCCTCGGCTGGCGGCATCTCTTATGCGGCGGAGCGCACAGTACCCGGAGAATTTTTATATCCGATAAAAGTTGGCGTGAACGAGAAGCTCGTGATGGCATTTGCCGCTTCGCCAGAAAAGAAAGCGAGATGGAGCGTTCAGCAAACCGAACGGCGTCTTGTTGAAGCTGAAAAGCTCGTTGCCTCTCGCGGGTTATCTTTGCAAGCAACAACACAGCTTGCTCATGCTGTTTCTAAGCACGCACAACAGGCGGGAGATTTTGCAAAAGACATTGAGGCCAGAGGCGATGTGAGCGGATCAGTTGCTATTCACTCTGCGCTTGAGGCATCTTTAAGCGCGCATAGCCGTATTTTAACTGCCGTGGATGATGCGCAGAGCATGCAGTTACCTTATGTGCAACAGCTGATTGAACGTGTTGCAGGGGCAACGCACGAAGCAAGCTATGCCCGCGCAAAAGGGGAAGCAGAGCTTATCGCGGCAACGCCGTCTCGTGAAGCCGCGCTCCCGGCGATTGTGCAGGAGAGAACAGGGGCGATTGAGGCAATGGTGGCCGAGATGCGAGCAGATGAGCACATGCTGTTTCAGGGAGAAACAGCTGTTTCCGCAAGCGCCATTTCTAATGAAATTCAAATCGCGGAACAGATGGTTCAAAAAAGCCGCGTAAAAATTCGCGAGAATAATTATAAGCAGGCGTTTATATTGCTTCAAGAAGCGGAGCGCATCAGCAATGAAACATCTACAATGATGAGCGCTGTTTCAAAAAGTGCGGTAGTGAACCCATCGGCAGTGCTTGCGGCCCCAAAGCGAAATTCCCCGCTTATTCGCGAAGCAGAGGAATATATACATGCGGCACAACAAGCCGCAGAAGCTCCCCCGAGTGCAAACGCATACTATATATTGTATGTAGATGAGCCCGCGAATACGCAGGACGCTGTACAGTCCCAGCCAGTCATGCAAGAGCAGAAATAAAAAGTTTTATGGCGCATA
The DNA here is from genome assembly GCA_964531415.1 of uncultured Gammaproteobacteria bacterium. Taxonomy (GTDB): domain Bacteria; phylum Patescibacteriota; class Patescibacteriia; order UBA9629; family CAZHCQ01; genus CAZHCQ01. The sequence continues at coordinate 3,926 of CAZHCQ010000121.1, read as the reverse complement.
GGTAAAGAGCAGATTGCCTCCCGCAACCTGCTCTTTGTGTTTTTTGTAAGAAAAAAGCACAGCCTGCGTCATATATATCGCATGCAAAAAAAGAACATTATGTTTAATAATTCATTAACAGGCGCTCTGTTTGCGATTTATGCATAATAAATTGCGGAGAGAGCGCCCACAAGTATGATACAAACAAGAATAGCAGAGAAAATAAAACAGCTTGCCATCGCAGGAGTAGGGGCGGGCTTTGTAGCTTCGTTGGTGTTTGCGCCTGTTGCGCTTGCGGCGCAGAGCGAGGGTGCGAGCGGGGCGGGAAGTGTGGTAGGATATTCAATAGAAACTACTCCGCCTACCCCAGTTCCAGTTCCTTTGCCTGTACCAGTAACAAACCTTGCTCCGGTGATTACCGGAGTTGGTGGGCCAACTGATTTAGCAGTAAATGAAGTTGGCACATGGAGCGTATCCGCGTACGATCCGGATGGAACGTATTTAAATTATAGCGTTGACTGGGGTGATGTTCGTCCGCTTCCAATGCCGATGATGGGTATGCCGGAACAAATTCAGCAAACTGCTGAATTGAGCCACCAGTATTCATACGCAGGGACGTACACCATTATTTTTAGAGTGACTGATAGCAATGGCGCGCAAACGCAGGCGCGTATTACTACGCGGGTGCAGGATATCCCTGTTGCAGAGCCGACCGTTGCACTCTCTTATGATGCATCGTCTCCAAAATCCCATGTGGTGTTTCCGGGAGAAAAGCAGGTGGGGCTTGTGAATTACAGAATCAGCGTTGAGAATGGGGTATTTAATCTGCCGTCTTTTAACCTCAATTTGCTTGATACCGCGTCAGCGCTTGATATGGGGACGGTATATGTATATTCCAACGGAGTGCTTATGGGAAGAGGGACATTCAATGCGTATGGGCAGGTTCATTTTCAGCTCCCCGTAATTATTCCCAATGGAACCTCTCAAGTGTGGGAAATAAAAGCAGATGTGAGCGATCGCGCTCAACCAGGGCATCGGATTGCCCTTGGACTTTCTGCTCTTGAGTTTCCAACCCAGCCAGAGTTTGCTTTCACCAAAATTCCGCACGGATGGAGCAACCCAATGACGATTGTGTATGCTCATCCGTTGTTGCCCGTAGAGCCATCTGTTCAGAAGGAGGTATCTTCTTCAAAGATTACGGCAGGCTTTGCGCGAACATTCGCTTTTGCAAAGCAAGGAGCTTTGTTTTTTTCAACTAAAAAGTAAGCAAAAAAAATAAAATATGAAAAGCCCCGGGCTTTGGAGATCACGGGGCTTTTTGCGTGAGGGGTATTTTACTGTGCGCGTTGTTTTATGGCATGCTCGCGCCTTTCCACATGAGTTCAAATGCTACTTTTTGCAACTGCGCAATTTCTGCAGATTCAATGAGAACGCCCATAAAATTTTCTTTAAACGAAACGATTCCTACTTTATTTTTATAAATATGAACATCGGCGATTGCGCTCCATTGCTCGGCTGGAATAATGCGCATCTCTCGCAGTTCATGCGGCCCTCTTTTTTGAAGCTCCAGCGCTTCCGAAGAAGAAGGAGAGATGATTCTTGTTCTGATTTTTTTTTGCACCCGCCTCGCTACATAATCCATTGCGTAGGATCTCGGCATATAGTTAAAATATTCTTCAAAGCCGGTGTAGTTTAAAAGAGTATCGCCAGAAGACAAAGAAGTTAAGGTGTCCTCATAGATTACCCGCGCGCCTTTCCACCCCTCATAGAAGGAAATTTTTGGTTTGTTGGGAAGCACGTTATGAATTGCCTGAAGTTCGGGAAGGAGATCTGAAACGGACCGAAGTTTTTCTTTCGCGCTTGCTTCCAAAACGCGTGGGTCTTCTGCCATAAAAAACATGGAGTCTTTCTTTCTTGATCGCGATACAAGCCCCAGATGAGTGAGCTCTTGCAGGAGATGATAACACGTAGTGCGTTTTACTTTTGCTTTGCGCGCAATATCGCCAGCACCGGCTCCGCCAAGCTCAAGGCATGCTTTATACACTTTTGCCTGGCTCGCAGGGAACCCAATTTTTTCTAAGCGGTCAACTATGTGCATAGCATGTTGATACTTATGGTCAACAACAAAGAGCGTATCATGGGGCAGAGAAAAACGCAATAAGTGCTTTAAAATAAGCAAAAAAAATAAAAAGCCATTATTCGGCTTACGCGGAATTTTTTTTACCTGACGATATTCTGGACACGCCCAGGCGTTTTGGTAGAGTATGAATAGGATTTACTTTTTAAAAATATTTTTATGAAAAAAATATACTTTATTGCCATGGGCTTTGCGGGCATGCTGTTTATTGCAGGATGCACAAGCCCTTCTTCTTTAAAGGATGAGGCGCGCACAATACCGAGAGAAAAAATCCAGATCGGCTGGGCAGGGCCTTTAAGCGGAGATGCATCAGGCTTGGGGCAAGATGCTTTGAAATCCTCGGAGCTTGCGGTAAAAGAAATAAATGAAAGCGGCGGGGTATACGGCAAAGATGTGGAGCTTGTTGCAGAAGACACGAAATGCAATGCAAAAGATGCGGTGCAGGCAGGGACAAAACTGATTGAAGTAGACAATGTTCCTGTAATTATTGGAGGGCTTTGTTCAGGCGAAACAATGGCAATTGCGCCGCTTGCAGAAGAGAACAAGGTGGTGCTTTTTTCGTATTGCTCTTCTGCGCCGTCGGTAACTTCTGCCGGGGACTATGTGTTTCGGACATACCCGTCAGATACGTTTGAGGGGGAATTTATGGCGGGGTATGTGTATAACACAATGAACATAAGCCGCATCGCGGTGCTCGCTGTGCTTGGGGACTGGGGAACTGGAATTAAAAATACGTTTATAAAAAACTATGAGGCGTTAGGCGGCACGGTTGTGCTCGCGGAAGATTACGATCAAGACACAAGAGATCTGCGGACCGAACTTACTAAGGTGAAAACCAGCACTGCCGAGGCGCTCTATTTTGTTGGATACACCGAAAGTAGCCTTGCGGGACTTCGCCAGATACGAGAGCTTGGCATTGTTATGCCTATTATTGGATCTTCTGCCTGGGCAGACCCAAAAGTACAGGAGAGCGAGTTTGCACAGGGAATTTTGTATCCGGAGGCACAATCAAACTTTGCTCCGGCGTGGAAAGAGCGCATGGAAAAAGCAGGCATCAGCACAACTCTTTGCACTGCTCCCGCATATAATAATGTAAAAATTATAGCCGATATTATGCAACGCGTTGGGATCAAGCCCGAAGACATAAAAAATGCGTTGTATCAGGTGAAGAATTATCAGGGGGTAAACGGCGCGATTAGTTTTGATGAAAATGGCGACGTAACCTCCGCAGAATACGACATTCACGTGGTGCAGAACGGGAAAAGTATTATAAAGCAGTAGGGGCGTAGCACGGCTACGCCATTTTGGCGAAAGGTTCTTTGCTTGGCGAAGTAAATAGTAATTAAAAAACCACTTCAACCTCAATTTTTTTTGGTTCAGCAATCTGTATTTTTTGCAACAGCGAGCTTTTAATTTTATAGATAATATCGCGGCGAAGATTCTCCGATTGCATATTATTTAATGTGTTCCACTCGTGCGCGGTTTTGTTTAACTCTGCCTGATATGGATATATCCCTGCTTGCAAGTTCAAGACGTTCTCGTGAATTGTAATTTTAATTTGAGGCAGTTCGTCTGTTTTTTTTGAAATTACGCCGAAGATGGGCCTCTGTAAGGGTTACTACTTCACTTGCCATTTGATCTAAAACATTTAATTCCCGCTCTCTCGGTTTGCCGTCCAAGCCAGTTATCGTTGTGTTCTGAAGACGCTGTTCCTCCTCGCTTAACTTGGTTGATAATGTTGTCTCTTCTGTCTTGGCTGTAGCTAATTCCACTTGGCTTTTTGATAGGCTTAATTGAGCTTGGCTTGCCT
>CAZHCQ010000120.1:0-3581 GCA_964531415.1 uncultured Gammaproteobacteria bacterium | reverse complement strand
TTCCAGTGTTGATAAAACGGGTGTTTGAGCAGGTGTTTTTCGTCGATAAGCGATGTGAGACACTCAATAAAGATGTTCGACATACAATTAAGATGAAGTGAGAAATAAGTATTGCACATAAGTATGCCGTATTGAACTCATATAGTCAAGAAAACGTATTAACTGTTATTTAAAAATCAAAAGTGAACCATTTTAAAGATGAAAAGTGAACTCTTGGGGAGCAAATTTTAACAAAATGGAGCAAGGATCGGGACATAGAAGGCAGGACGATGTTTCACCCTTTTATGATTCAGCCTCCATACAAATCCAGTAAAGACATTTTTGCCTTAAGGGATAAGAGGGTAGTCAATCCTTAATGGTCGGGGTGAGAGGACTTGAACCTCCGACCTCACGCACCCCATGCGTGCGCGCTACCAACTGCGCTACACCCCGATCCACATACACTATAAAGCCCGCGTCCTGCTTTGTCTAGCGCTGTGCGGCTCTCCCGGCAGACCACAGCACATCAAAGAGGGCTTTTTGGGTTTCCATAAACTCTTTTGATCCAATAATAAGCCCGAAATTTTCCCGTTTTGAGGAAAGCAGGCTTACCTTATTGTTGTAGATAAACATGGTGAGCGGGAAGATAAAATTTTGAGGAGCATAGCGCAGGGTGCGCAGTTCCTGCGGCGTATTCTTCCACGTAGGTTTTACCTCTTTGGATTCGCTCCGTATCACAAACAGGTGAATGCCCGCGCTCACGCGTCTTTTAATGCATTCATCAATGTATGCTTCGCCGAGCGTGTCAAAGATGTCTTTCATGGAGAGTATTCCATAGAGTTTTTTATTTTCAGCGGTGAGCGTGTCTTCATACACGGTTTTATACCCCTCAAGCCCTTCATAGTAACGTATTTTGGGTTTCGTTCCGCTGGTATTATAGAGAGATTCAAGCTCCGGCAAAATTTCTTGTATTGTTTTTTGCTTTGCATCTAAGAGATGACTTAGCTTTTTTGGCGGTTCTGCCATGTACATGCGCACGCGTTTGCGGTGAAACATGCTCACCACGCCGATGCTTTTTAATTGTTCCAACACTTCATAAGCGGTGGTCCGTAAAATTTTTGCCCGCTGTGCGGTATCTTGCACGCGCGCTTCGCCAAGCTCCAAAAGAGCAAGATACACTTTTGTTTGATTAGGCGTTAAGCCGAACTGTGTGAGAGTTTGGGTAATGTTTGACATAGCTTTTAATTTTTGTAGTAATTTTTTGACAACTACTTACAGTATATTTAGTTTCAAAAAATATGTCAAATTTTGCTTTCAATTAAAGCAAAACTTTAGTTTTTAGTATTTCTCAAAATGCGGCGAAGTTTACTAAAGTGACGTGTGCTATTGTCAACTTTGATTTTTCTCTATACTCTATGCTGTTTCATGATCATGAAGCAATGTATTTATTTACTTACTTAATCGAATTATATTATGTCAGAAGAAATTATTGGTATTCGAGTTCCAAAAATAGGAGAGCAGAACATTGATCCCTCCCGCACTTTTGAAGTTGAAAAAAACAAGGTATGGGTTTCGTTGCAAGCCGAAGTAGCGGAGCCATATTACAAGACAATTGAGGAGGAACTCGCCGGAGGTGCGGTAGATTCAGCCGCGCGGCAAGGGCTTGAGCAAACGCTCTCGCGCAAGGGAGCGCCGCGCACGGCAGAGGGAATCATTCATTCCCCGGAAAAACCAAACGGCACGCTTCTTATTTTTACGCCCGGGCTTCCGGGAGACTCTAACGTGTGGTTTGAGAACAAACACATGCCTCTTCTTCTTGAAAAAGGATATACGGTTTTAGCGTTGCGCCATCTTGGCACAAAAATGCAGTCCGGCATTTTTGCAGATGATGCAAAAACAATAGATAAATCAAGCGTGTATATACACTGTGAAAAACGGCGGGGAATTGAAGAGCAGATAGGCGGGGGAAGAGAGGAACATACTCTTGAGGAAATGGCGCTTGAGGGGGCTGTTGCGGTAAATGCTCTGGGGCAGGATTTTGAGGATATTAAGTTTGTAAGCCACTCTGCGGGCGCACTGCACACGCTTTACGCTATTTCCTCCGGCGCCATAGACGAGAAGCATCTTTCTAAAGTTTCTTCTCTTGTGAATTTGTCCGGATACATCGGCGGGGACGACGAGGCATACCGCACGTTTACCCCAGAAGCGTATTATAGGTGGAGCAGGCAGTTTATCAGCATGGGCGACGAAAATATAAATGTTGCCCTTGTTCAGCAAATGTTTAAAAGCATATATGAAAATAGATCGCAATTTCCGAAGCAAGCCATGGTGGTGAGCGTGAATCCGTCAAATGATGAGTATGTAACGCTCGCCGGAGCGGAGAATTTTCAGCACGTATTGCGAAGAGGGCTTGTGATTGCTGATGACACCCAATCAAAAGAAGTATACGGCGGAGAGGTGCATGATCTTGGCAATCTTCAGCCTGAAACACTTCTCAAGTTCGTGGAAATGCAATATCCAAAAGCCAAACACAATGTTTCCCTTGGAAGCGGAACCCCTTTTGCTTCCAGAAAGGAAAAATAAAAAGACAATGACAAAACAGCAGTGGACACAATCTATCGCAGGGCAGTGGCACTTGTTTTTGCCGCCAACGCGGCCGTCTCTTTCCGAGCTCGTGGTGATTGAAAAATATCTTGTGTCCCTGCTGAAGAAAAAGGGCGCGCGCGCGCGTGTCGCGATTTTAGGATCAACTCCGGAGTACCGCGATTTGTGCCAAAGCTATGGCGCGCCCTATTGGTGCATAGATTACAGCGAAGAAAATTTTATTGGACTTGCGCAGTATATGCGCCATAAAGAAACTACCGATCACCTGCTTGTGGCTGACTGGCGGGATATGGCGTTTGAGGATTCATTTGACCTTTTCTTGGGTGATCTTGCAACAACGGTTGTGCCTGTTTCCGACCATGAAAAAATTTTCAAAAATATCAAGGGGCATCTTTTAAAGGGCGGAAAAGCACTTTTGAAGACGCCCCTTCGGGAGAGTAACGATAGCCTCTCATATGAACACATTTTTCGTTCATACCGAAAAAACTTATTGCATTTGAACCCTTTTGCCGCCCTCTGGCATGAAGTGGTTCTTGCAGATTATGATTTTCATGCAGATACGATGCAGTGCCAAACGAGCGCCGCGCGCCTGCGGGAATCTCTTGAAGCTGGTTTTATCACTTCTTATGAATTCGCAGAATTTAAAAAGCGCTGGGATGTTTTAGGCGATTTTCAGATGAACGTGCCTCTGCGCGAAGCGTTTTTTAAAAAAACAGAAAATTATTTAAAATTTGAAACAATAACCTCGGGCATTGATTGGTATAACCGCAAAGCTCCGATTCTCGTATTTCGGAGATAGAAATATCCGAGAAATAAGCCTCATAAGAAAGGGATGAAAGAGGAGATATTCTCTAATAGCGAAGACGCGTTATCAGCCCTATTTTTAGAAGGTCAAACGGTTTTGCGATACCGTTTGCAGTCAATGTGTTTGCACAAGATGTGCATGTTTTATTACACAAGGAAAGCTGTTCACTCATTTTCTTGTGATCAAATGGAAA
>CAZHCQ010000119.1:0-7150 GCA_964531415.1 uncultured Gammaproteobacteria bacterium | reverse complement strand
GGATGGGAGGGGTTTTGAAAACCCCCTCTCGCTCCACCTTGTCAGGGGGAGAACCGTTAAGGAAAAACTATTTGCCAAAGTCCTATATTATTAAAAAACAACATAAAAAATACGCGTATATGCTCCTGCTGTTTGCCTTTATATTTGGGCAAGGCGGTTTTTTACATGCACAGGTACGTTCAGAACGGCCCCGAGATTTAGAAGAGCTGAACCGTCTTTTAAAGGGGTTAACCACTGATTTACAAAAATCAAAAAATTCGCAAAGCGTAAAAAATGAAATTGCGCCGCTTTTATTTCCGGTGAATAAAGACCCGCAATCTTTGCTTGCGCCCCAAAGCGAACAGAAAGTGCCTTCAAATTCTTCAAAAGCAGAAGAGAGTGATCCGCAGAAAGCGCTCATTGCGCAGTTTGCAAAAATTAATTTTCAAAATTTCAACATGGAGTTTACTGTTCAAAAAATTCAGAAGGATCTGCTGACGGCGAGGGACCCGCGCTATTATGCGAGCTATGCGTATAAGGATTTTTACGAATTTGAAGAGGTAGCCGTGCAAAAAACCATAGAAGTTTCAATGAGAGGGCTTGAGGGGCGGGAGCTTGGCGCGTACCTTGCAGAGAAGTTTGCAGTTATTGAACGCGCGAGAAAAACAGCGCTTATAGAGCAACAACGCGACGCGGCGGGGTTGTTCGGCGAAGACATACAAAACGCTGATGAGTATGGCTCGCTTTCAGGGAAGATATTTGACTCGCAGCTCAAAGCGTTGGTTGATACTCCTTCAGATACACAACAAATCAACACGCAGGATCAGCTTCAAAAGAAAGCGAGCAAAGAGGTCAGCGAGAACCATGGTATAAAAACAGACAAACCAGCCCTTCTTTCTCCAAAAGTGCCGCATGTTTTGCCGCTTTTGTTATTTTAACGTATGTCCATTCACGATCGAAAACAATTGTGCGGAGCACTGTTTGTATGTTCAGTTTTTTTAGGTGTATTTGGTTACAATGTTTTCTTTGCTTTATTGGCACGCGCGCAAGGGGCCCCGATTACTGCGCCGATTGGCGCAACAGCGACAATTCCCGATGAGGACGGTGATGGGTTAAGCGATGGCGCCGAATATGTATTTGGCACAAATCCTCACACCCCTGATACCGAGGAAGACGCATATTCAGATTATGAAGAAGTGTTTACCTATTTTTCTAATCCGCTTGATCCATGCTCGCCGGATCCGAAAAACTGCGCTTCACAAGCGGCCATTGTTGTTGTGGTGCCTCTGCCAGGGAAAGCGGTTGAACCTGTCGGCAGGGCGAGTTTGCTCAAATTAGAGATGAATCAAGGTTATATAGACGCACGCTGGGCGCAACCGATTTTTGGCGCGTATGAAGGATTTATTTTGCTGAAAGACGATGTTCATTTTATTTCAGACCCGCTTTCTGCCGGGGCAGTGTATAGAGGGAAAGAAACTTCATATAAAGACACGATAGTTGAGGCCGCCAGAGGAAAGGTATGGTATTATTCTTTGTTTGCGTATAATGGCGAGGCGGTGTCTGCCCCGCTGTTTGCGGCGCTTTCTTTAAAAGATGTGCCGCGGGATGTACTCGTGCCAACGATTCAAAGCGGAGGGAAGCCGCAGGGGCATGTGGCCCCTTTATCAGTAAAGGTGAAGCCGCTTTTGAAAATGGAGCCGTTTGATATACGAAGCCAACTATATCGTCTGTACCAAGAGTTTATTGCGCGAATCGTGACCTTTTTGATATCGGGGATGATTCTTGGGTTGGGCGCGTTGTTGTTGATGAGGCTTTTTATCCGCAATTATCCAAAGAAGAGAAGCAAATAGGAGCCGATTTTTCTTTATTCTTAGGCTGTTGCCGTTGTTTTGTACTCGGTCTTGTACAATTTTCTTTTTTTGTGTATAGTAATATCATAATTTTTAAAGACCCGCCCAAAAGAGCGGGTTTTAAAAACCATTGTATTATGAAGAGAAAGGTATGAACGCATTAGCAGTTTATTTAAGAGAATCAATTGAGGAACTGAAAAAAATAGTGTGGCCAACGCGCGAAGAGACGTTGCAACATACAATCTACGTTATTGTGATTAGCCTCATTGTTGCGGGTTTTCTGGGGGGCGCGGATTATTTATTTAATACGCTTCTGAAGTTTTTGATTAAGTAATTTTTTCTATGTCCAAACAAATTAATCAGGGGCGTAATTGGTATGCGGTGCAAACCTACTCGGGATATGAGGAGAATGTTGCAAATAACCTGAAACAGCGCATTGAGTCTCTGGACATGGAAGATAAAATTTTTGATGTCATCGTTCCAACGGAGACGAAGATCAAAATTAAAAACGGGAAACGCAAAATGGTGAGGGAGAAAATTTTTCCGGGTTATGTGCTCGTGAATATGATTGTAACAGACGCGTCTTGGTATGTCGTTCGAAATACGCCCAATGTAACTGGCCTCATTGGAACCGGGGTCATCCCTACGCCTCTTTCCCCCGAAGAGGTTGCATCATTGATGAAGCGCATGGGAGCGACAGAACCAAAATATCGTATAGATTTAAGCATTGGTGAAGCGGTAAAAATAGTTGACGGGCCGTTTAAGGGTTTTGAGGGCAAGATATCAGAAGTTGATGACGGCAGAGGTAAAGTGAAGGCGCTGGTTGCGATGTTTGGCAGAGAAACGCCGGTTGAGCTTGACTTTTTACAGGTTAAAAAACTATAACAAGAGAGTCGGGGCAACTTTCTTCTCTTCGTTCTTATATCTATGGCAAAGGCAGTAAAAAAAATTATTAAGTTACAAATTTCCGGCGGCAAAGCAACTCCCGCGCCCCCGGTTGGCCCTGCGCTTGGGCAACATGGTTTAAATATCCAGGAATTTTGCACCAAATTTAACGAGGCAACAAAAGAGCAGGCTGGAGACATTATTCCGGTGGAGATTTCGGTGTACGATGATCGTACCTTTACTTTTGTGCTCAAGACCCCTCCGGCTTCAGAGCTGTTAAAAAAAGCGGCGAAGGTTGCAAAGGGATCTGGAAGCCCGCTTGTCAACAAAGTGGGCAAAATTACGCGAGCGCAATTAAAAGAGATTGCAGAGGTGAAGATGATCGATTTAAATGCCTATGACATTGAAGGCGCGATGAAAATTATTGAAGGTACCGCGCGGCAAATGGGGATACAGGTGGTGTAGGCATAGCAAGTTAAAAAAGCTCGAGTAGTATTAAAAAGAGGGGATAATTCCCCTTTTTTTGTTTTCTCTTGACAAGATTTTAATCTTAATTTAATCTCTATGAAAGAGGTTTTGAAGTTCTGCTTATCTTAGTATACTCGCGCGTGGAACATCCCTCCTATTCCACGTACGGTAACACATGAGCGTAGCTTTCTTTATTGAGAAAGTTTTATTCTCAAGCTAAGTTAAGCAGAACTTTGAAACTTCTGCACGCACGCTTCATGTGCCGGTGATGTTTCACCCATTGCACTGATTCATCGTTTCTTTAATTCCGTCTTGAAGATAAAGTAAGAGCGCCCTATTTGTTTTTTCAAACACGGCTGGAAGTTGCGCCAGCTCTTTTTTTGTGAATGGCTTCAGCACAAATTTTTCTAAAGGCTGTTTCAGTGTTTCAGCGGGCTGAATGCCGATGCGGAGGCGCGGGAAAAGGGAGCTTTGTAGATGAGAACGTACAGAAGCAAGGCCATTATGCCCGCCATCGCTTCCTTGTTCGCGAATTCGGATGTTCCCAAAGGTGAGCTGGATCTCGTCAAGAATAATAAGTAGGTTGGCAAGCGGTATTTTATAAAATTTTTGTACGGCGCGCGCGGATTCACCGGAATTATTCATGAATGTTTCGGGCAGGCAGAGCATAACCTTGCGGCCGTAGAAGCGTTCAAGCAGTGTAAGGGCTTTCAATTTTGGCGAATGGGTAAAGCGGGAGTGAGGAAAGTATGCTTGTGCGAACGATTGCACAGCCATGCGCCCAACATTATGGCGCGTTTGTGCGTATTTCGTCCCCGGATTACCAAGGCCAACGATGAGATTCATAGTGTTTATTTTTGTAGAGGTGTTCCGCGGAACACCTCTACAAAACAACCTACACTTTTTTGATGCTGATAAAAATCGGAGCGCCTTCAAAACCATACGCGCTTCGGAGGATGTTTTTTAAAAATCCCAAATATGAACTGTGCAGGGAGGCGCCTCTTTTAATATACAAATCAAACACTGGAGGGTTTTTTCCGCGTTGAAGCAGGCGCAGTACATAGGGGTGCCTGGTGCCTTTGGCGCGAGAAGGTAAGTGTTTCTTTAGTGATTGATGAAGGAGCGCGCTTAAATCTTCTTTGCTGATTTCTTTATTCATCTCCTCTTTTACCTCAAGAATCGCATCAAGAATTTTTGTGATGCCTTCATTTTTAAGCGCCGAACAAAATTTGACTTTCGCCCATGTTAAAAATGGAAGAGATTTTTCAATATACTTTTTGTATGTTTCGTAGGTTTTCGGAGTTTTTTGGGGGATGAGGTCCCACTTTGTTGCAACAAGGATAATGCCTGTATTGTGCTGGCTCAAAATATCCGCAATGCGGGCTTCCTGCGCGGTGATCTCCTTTGAAATATCAATGACGAAAAGCGTCACCTGCGCTTTTTTAATCCATGCAAGGGTTTTTTTCGCACTGATTTCTTCAATACTTTTTCTCTTTATCTTCGCGCGTCTGCGCAGGCCAGCAGTGTCTAAAAAGGTGATTGTTGTGCCTTTATACGTGATAGTGGTGTTTATTGTATCTCGTGTTGTATGGGGCACGTTTGAAACCACAACGCGTTTTTCTTTTGCGATACAGTTAAATAGAGCGGATTTTCCGGTATTGGTTTTGCCGACAATCGCAACGAAAATATGCGCTTTTTGCTCCTTTATCGTAGTATCAAATTTTGTGGCTTTAATTTCCGAGGCAATTCGATCATACAACATATCCGTATTCCAGCCGCTTCGAGCTGAAAGGGGAATCGTATTTTCATGGCCGAAAAAAGCCGTATAGGCGTGGGCTTCTTCTTGATATTTTTTCGTATCGGCCTTATTCAAAACAAGGACGACTTTTTTGTGATGCGTGGTTTGCAGTGCTTTGAGTTTTCGTACGATTTGTTTATCTTGAGGCAGGAATCCGCTCTGGATATCAATCATGAAGAGGATGATATCTGCTTCTAACAGAGCCGCGTTCGCTTGAAGCTGAACATTGTCTTCAAGAATGTCCAGATCGCCTTGCGTTGTATGCGTAGGGGACGCACAGTGTGCGTCCCCTACATTGATGCCAGGCGCGTCAATGAGTTCAAAGTCAACATTATTCCAAAATACAAAGGATTTCTTCCTGTCGCGCGTGGTATGGAGAGATGGCGATACAACGGTTCTTTCCTCTAAACTGGAAACCATGTGGTTAAATAGCGTTGACTTTCCAACATTAGATCTTCCAATAAGTGCTACTTTTGCAAGCATGTAATTCTTTCTTTAATATTTTAGTATGTCGTAGTTTTTGTTGTTGCCGCGGCATTGAGGGGGATTTTATCCTTTCCAAGTACCACAATAATATCTGCTAAATCTTTTTTTGCAAGGACATCTTCAGGGATGAATGCCCCCGGTTGTGCGCCGAGTGTTTCTAAAAGCGCGTTGAATGTTGTATTTTTTTCGCCCAATGAGAGATCATACACAACTGTTGTCTCGGTGTCGAGGGAGGTGAAGTTACTCATTTCAACAATGTCAAAGTTTTTTGCTTTCAAGATGTTGCCGATGGTTCTTGCAAGCCCCGGCGAAGCGGTGCCGTTTTCAACAATAATTCGCGCTTTTTCCAAAACCACTGCGGAATTTTCAAATAAGTTTTGCGCCGCATCATGGAGTTCTTCGTAGGTGCCGCTTTTGGTAACAAGATAGTACGCGCCGCCTCCGCCAATCATGCTTTTAAGGGGTCCGTTTTCGCTGTCGTCAAGAACTTTGTACACGATGGAGGATGTATTGAGCGTTTTGCCAATCTCAAGGAGGCGAAGCAACTGCCATGGCTTGATGTTTGTTTCAAAATGATCACCGAGAATACCTACGAGCTTTTCGGCTTTCATGGTTTTTGAGAGGATGTCCGATGAGGCAACTTTATTTTTTACTGCCGCAAGAATTTCCTGCTGGCGGTGAGCGCGTGAGAAATCAGACGTGGTTTGCCGGGATCGCGCGTAATCAAGCGCGGTTCCTCCGCTCATGTGCTGGAACCCCTTTTCAATGACCAGCGTTTTTACGCCATACGTGCTTGCAACCGGAAAAAGCGGATCAACCAATTTTTCTTTCACGTCAACGTCTATGCCGCCGATGGCGTCAAGCGCTTTTTGAAATCCGATAAAATCTATACGCGCGTAAAAATGAATGGGTATGTTAAATACTCTCTGCACCGTTGCCATTGCGAGCATGCCCCCGCCTGATTTGCCGCTTATTTGCCCGAGCGCGTATGCATTATTGATGCGCCTCATGCCGTAGCCTGGAATTGGAACGTAGAGGTCTCTTGGAATGCTGATCACCGCGGCTTGTTTTGTGGAAGGCTGAATGCTTACAATGTTCATTGCGTCGGTGAGGAATTCTCCTTCGTGCCCTTTCCCGCCAATGCCAAGCATGAGTATGTTGATGCGGTCGTCCAGCTCGCCGGTAACTGTTTTTTCCGGCGGCGAGATAAGATGCTTAATTTTGATAAACACGTTTCCTTCTCCAAAAGCGTCCAAAAGTTGTGATGATTCAGCGGCAACTCTGCCTCCCAAGGCTATAACAGCCAATAAAAGGGTGAATCCTACAATGAGCAAAAAACGGGTAATAAATTTTTTTATTCTCAATTTTTTGAAGCGTTTCTGCTCCAATTGTTCTGTATTTAAAGAGCTGTACTGTTGATTTTCATGCATAGCAAATGCAGAAGACGGCACATTACGGGCTCGGAATTTTGATTTCATAGGGCAAAATTTCAAGAAAGCTGAATAAAAACAAATTGGCATTTGTATTATATGAACTCATTGACTGTTTGGCAAATGTTGCTTTCTCGGTTGGTTTTCTTTATGATAGTGAAAGAGTGGAGAGGAAGGGGCTCGTAGCTCAGATCGGTTAGAGCGTTCGGTTCACATCCGAAAGGTCTGCAGTTCAAGTCTGCACGAGCCCACCA
>CAZHCQ010000118.1:0-14734 GCA_964531415.1 uncultured Gammaproteobacteria bacterium | reverse complement strand
AGATGCGCCTTTTTGAGAATAGAGTGCCGAAAAAAGCACAGATGCGTCAAAAAATATCTTAGCCATTTTTCATAATACGCTTCACCTGTGCTTGAAGTGCAACCGGGAGTGTATCGTTTTTTGCAAACTCGTCCAACTCTTCTTGCAAATAAATACGGTAGGGCACCTTCTGCTCCATTGGCTCAACAATAATCTGGCCTTCTTGTAAATATGCCCTCACCCTATCCCCAGTCTGTATGGCTAATGTTTCCCGCCATTTCTTTGGAATAGTAACCATACCCTTTGTTAAAACACGCAAGATATCAGCTTGTTTTTCATCTTTAATGTTGACGCTCATAGAAACATATAAAAGTTAAACTTTCTAACTGTTGACATTATAAACAAGTT
Organism: uncultured Gammaproteobacteria bacterium; assembly: GCA_964531415.1. Lineage (GTDB taxonomy): Bacteria > Patescibacteriota > Patescibacteriia > UBA9629 > CAZHCQ01 > CAZHCQ01. The sequence continues at coordinate 14,347 of CAZHCQ010000118.1, read as the reverse complement.
GGCAACTGATGTCAAAATCTTTAATTCGTACTTTATTCAATCTTTTCTATTTTCACAATATAGCGCGAATGTGGTAAATAGTTTATTTTATATTGTTCGCCGGGCCAAATACGATCTGGATAAAAAAATAAGCCATAACTCTCTCCCTTATCTCCTTCAATCCGAAGGCTTTGTCTGACACGCCAGAAAAACGGTATAGGAGGATGAAAACTGGAACTGGTTACCACAACTTCTCGTTCTAAAGGTTTGCTGGCGGTGATTGTGTCTATAGTGACGGGAAGAACAACCCAAATAAAAGTTCCGATTGGAAGAAGTGCCATGCCTAATTGAGCACCAAAGACAACCACCTTCGATTTATTCTCAATAGGACTCCGACCAGAGATAATTAAGTAAGCAATAACTATCAAACCTATAAACAGCTCCCAAACTAAAAAAATAATTTTTATAACTGGAATTTCCATAAAAACATTAGTTTCATTATATTGTTTCCTCTCGTATGCCTCCACGCGCTTCTCGCTGTGAATGTATCAAACCCTCGCTTTTTTAGAGATGTCCAAACTTGTATTCTTATTTCTTTATTCAGTGCTTGAGAAGTAATTTTAATTTTTTGAGTTGTTGCCATAGCTTGACTTGCTTATTTTCCCGAGTAAAAACGCGGAAAAATAATTCCTGTATTTGCGTTGCAGATCCGCGCGTTTCCAGTCATGTCCTGTGATAATTTCACGGCATTTTTTTGCACTGCAACTGCATTTCAAACAATCCGCGCCCATTTATTGAACTTTCTATCACTTTTGCTTTATTGGAGATGTGAGATTTGATCATACATTGATATCTTCAATTTTTGCTCTTAGCATTGTTATTGCTTTACAAGCTCTATAGCACCAAAGTGCCCGAAAGGATGCTCTGCATCTTTTTTAACCGCATTTATTTTGTACATTACGCCATCTCCTGCTAACTCTGCGGTATCACCCACTTGTAGTACCGGGCCGTTCTTTATGCAATATAGGGCTGTATTGTTTAAGAGTTGGCTGTAATAAGAAGCTTTTGCGTTATCAGCGAATTTAACTTGGATATCTGGAAGACCAAACTGTTCCATTCCGTGAGTATGTATCCAATTCTCGTTGTCTCGTTTCGCCAAATGCATATTTGTAAAAAGTAAGAATAAATCGACTGGATTCAAGGGGGTATTTTTAACAAAAGATTCCACCCTGTCCTTTGTTTGATAAAGTTGTGCGGAACCATTCAGATAGCCAGTCGCCTTGTAATCGTTAAGCACGTTCAATAGCGTCTGTGCTGAAAACCTAACCCTTTCAATGGGAGTCTGGCTACCCATAACATAATTGATGCGAATGTAAGCTTTGTGGTTCAGCAATAGACTCCGCTGTTCTTCATCAATATTAAAAGCTGCTTCTATAGTTAAATTTAATAATTCTCTTGGCAATGGTTGCTCGCTTACTGATAATACAAGACTGTTTTCCCCGTCAGTGAGTAAATATTTCCGTATTTTTAGATCTGAATCGCTCCACTCGGGATTCTCTCCGCAAGCAATTTTAATACCCCATTGCTCCTGGAACTTTTTCATGATTTGATTCGTATCAAATTCAATAGCTGTACTTAAAGGAATAAAAAAGTGAATGTAGAACTCTGATTGTTTATTTTTTTTCTTCACAGAATCAGTATCCTTCATACCAATTTTGAAACGAATATGCGCCCAAACTTTATATCCAATCGGCACGCCAATAATCATAAGCGCAAAAATGATATACCGCGCCTCGCGCGCAATACGAGCTAACGCGCCGCCGCCAATACTGCTAAGAAGTAGCCCCGCTCCAAATAGTATTGGAACCACCGCATACATAATCGTATGCATAATTGGTCCTATCCTCTTCCCAAACATGCCGTCAAAAAACTCTGAATAAGGAAAAATTGCTTTTATCTTGAACATTTTGGCAATTAACGCAACAATCCCGCCTGCCAAGAAAAATACGCCGAAGATTGTTTCTTTTTTTAGTTCGCTGAGCATAGCTTGAATAGTGTTAACTCTATCATGGACGAGTGCATTTAATTGACATATCAATACGCGCTTTGATACGATAGTGTCATACCTATGTTCCAACTTGCTGAAAAACAAAAAGAAGCGCTTACTCGCATTGGGGAAAAACATAACCTCCGATTTATTATTCTGCACGGATCATACGCACACGGCACGAAACATCCAAAGAGCGACCTTGACATTGCGGTATTGGGGGAGAAAAAGCCGTCTGTCAAAGAATTTTTTGCCATACAAAACGATCTTAGCGATTTTTTTGGAGATAGTAAAGATCGCGAACTTGATTTTAAAACATTGCACCATAGTGATCCCCTGTTTCGATATTTAGTCGTGCGCGACGGCGTTCTTTTATACGGCAATCAGACACAGTATGCTGAATACAAAACATACGCATTTAAGGACTTTATAGATACCAAAGATTTGCGCGATTTGGAAACCAGGATCACCAAACAGAGACAGTCACAATTAACTGCGCTTACCTTATGATTGATACTGAATTTATTAAAAGGAAAATTGCCCTCATTACCGAAGAATTAGAACGATTAAAAGAGTTTAAGGCTTTGACGCTTGATGACACATCAAAAGATTTTAAAACGCAAGCTACGGTAGAGAGATTGTTAGAACGCATCATTACGCGAGCCATAGATATCAATCAACACATTCTTGCAGAAAAAGGTGTTGATATGAGATTGGCCCGCACCTACCGCGAGACCTTTTTACGATTAGCCGATATTGGAGTGTACTCTCATGCCTTTGCCATAACAATCGCCCCAAGCGCAGGATTGCGCAACGCATTGGTGCATGATTACAACAACATAGACAAAAAAATTTTACACAAGAGCATTACAAATACAATTATAGAATTTAACGAGTATGGGAAATATGTGCTGTCGTTTGTAGAGGATGCACGTTAACCTTTATCACTGTTCAAAAAACCACATGCGCATCAAAGGGGATAATGCCCAGAGAAAGCAGGCGGATATATGCATCCGCAACAACGATAGAAAACAGGCTTATCCAAAACCAGCCATTGTGAAACGTATTTAAAACGCTTATTTTTTTCCAAAGCGCGTAACGAATTTTCTTTGCATCTTTATCTTTACAACAAGAAGAAAATCCCCGCTTTACCCCCACAAGGTGCCGCAAAGAATGGCAACTGAAGACATATAACGTCAGCGCGAGCGTATCTAAAAAAAGAATCAGCGTTCCTACGCCAAGATACACGCGCCCCTCATGCACAATTGAAGTACAGAGTTCGTACCAGTGAAGCCCAAGCAAAATGAGCGCAAGATACAAAAAATAGCGGTGAAAATTTTGTAAAATAAAAGGAAATTGTGTTTCTCCGCTATAGCCCTTTCTATATGGTTCGGACACAGCACATGCGGCCGGGTCTAACAATGCGGCTTGATAATAAGTTTTTCTGCTGTAATAACACGTTAAACGAAACCCAAGCGGAACCCAGAGCAGTAAAAAGGCGGGCGAAAGTTTCCACCAGACTGGAATAAACGGCGCCGCATACACCGGTGAAACATAAGGTGGAAACGCATAGTGTGCACCCGAAAAAGCCGCAAAGCCAAGATAGAGCACGGCAGACACGCCTGCAACAAGCATCAAAAGCGGCAAAGCCCACCACGAGTCTGTACGGTTGGTGATTGTTTCCTGCACTGCCTTTTTAGTAATTTGTTCCATGCTTATCTCTAATACGAAATACGCGCCTGCGTGGCTTTTTTCACTTAACGCTTGGCTTACTATTGCCGAAGAGGATGTTCGTTAATCGTTCAAAAAGCCCGCCAGGCACGCTAAAAAGCTATTCTGTAATTCGTGGTTTATGTTTTATCACAATGAGCTTCTGCTCCGTCATATCAAGCACGGCAGTACGCGTTCCGCTTAACCCAAGCCCTGATCGCTTTGATCCGCCAAAGGGCATCCAGTCCACCCGAAATGCGGTTGATTCGTTGATCATAAAGGCGGTACACTGAATTTCGCGCGCCGCAGTGAGCGCGGCGTCAATATCTTGGGAATACATTGCCGACTGAAAAGAATAGGGCGATTTATTCATCTCTTGAATCACTTCGCTCATCTGCCTATATTTTTCTACACATACGATTGGCCCAAAAATTTCACACGAGATCACTTTCATGGTCTTTTTTGTATCTGTAAGAATAGTTGGCGCATAACAGTTGTTTGAAAGCACTTTCCCTCCGCACACGAGCCTTGCGCCTTGCGTAACAGCTTCTTTAACCAACGAATCTATGCGTTCAACCTCTTTTTGATGAATCAGCGGGCCAACATCAGTTTCTGGAAGTGTTGGGTCCCCGGTAATAAGGTTTTCTACCCCGGCCGAAAGCAAAGACACCGCTTTTTCATAAATGCTCTCATGAATGTACACAATTTGTGTACTCACGCATACTTGCCCGGCATGGTAAAAACCAGCGCGAATAATGCTTGGAACTGCTATTTTTAAATCAGCGGTTTTATGTACAATTGCAGTACCAGTTCCGCCATGCTCTAGAGCAAGTTTAGTTCCTGGGGCAATCTTTTTTTGAAGCTCCCATCCTACATCCTCCCCGCCGATAAAATTCACAAACTTAATTCTTTCGTCCCCAATAATCACATCAATGTCTTTCCCTGACGCAGTTACTACGCTTAAAGCTGACGCATCAAGCCCGGCTGAATAAAAAAATTCGGCTATTTTTAAGCATGAAATCGGCGTTTGGCTGGAAGGCTTCATAATAACGCTATTTCCGGCGGCAAACGCAGAGGCAATTTGATGGCATACCAAATTCACCGGATGGTTAAACGCTGAAATCGCAAGTACCGGGCCAATTGGCTCTCGTATCGTAAAGGCAAGATGGTTTTCTGTGCCGGACGCGCGATCCATTGTCATCTGCTCTCCATTGAGCTCAAGTGCGGTATCACCGCACATTTTTACCGTATTTATAGCCCTTGCTACTTCAATGTACGCATCTTTCAATGGTTTACCGCCTTCTTGCGCAATAGTCAGCGCAAGATCTTTCTGATTTTCTTTGATCATGCGTGAAACCGCATATAAAATCTCCGCACGCTTATATGCGGGCATTTTTTTCATCACCGCATGAAAGGAGTGTTCAGCGTTCTTCAGCGCCTGCTCAAGCACATCTGCATCTCCTTGCTCAACCTCTGCCAGGATCTCACCGCTATAAGGACTTTGAATATCCTTAAATATATTGCTTGACTTTGCGTTTTGTACAAAAAATTTGTATTGTTTCATATTATTTTTCACTTTCAAGATTTACCTTTTCCTTCAGTTCTTTCACCAGAACCGTATAATTTTCAGAATAATCTACCGGAACATCTATAAGATAAATTCCTTCTTTCTCAAGACAGTCCGTAAGAAGGGGCAACAATTCTTCTGCTGATTTAATGCGATAGCCATGCGCCCCATAGCTTTCCGCATACTTTACAAAATCAGGGTTGCCATAATCAAGCCCGAATGCTTCTAAGTTCATTGCTCCTTGCTTCCATTTAATCATGCCGTACGCGCCGTCATTTACAATCAAAACCACAATGCTTAACCCAAGCCGCACCGCTGTTTCAAGCTCTTGAGAATTCATCATAAAACCTCCGTCCCCCACCACCGCAAGAACCTTTTTTTCTGGGTAAAGCAGCTTTGCGGCCATTGCGGAAGGCAAGCCTGCGCCCATTGTGCCGAGCGCATTATCAAGAAGCAGCGTGTTTTCCTCGTAGGCCTTGTAATTACGAGCAAACCATATTTTATACATGCCATTATCAAGAGCAACAATTCCATCAGCAGGCATTGCCTTGCGTACATCAGCCACAATTCTTTGCGGAAGTAAAGGAAATCCCGCATCATCTTGTTTCTCCTGAATATGCCTTTCCAGCTCTTCCTTACTCCTGTGAAACTTTTCAAAATCCCATGAATTCTGCCTCTGCACAGCTCTTTGCAAGCAGAGCAGGACATTTCTTATATCTCCAATTACCTCTAGTTGAGGAAAATAAATTGAATCCACCTGCGCTGACAAAAAATTAATATGAATCACCTGCCGCTTGTCTGCATTGTTCATGAGAAACGGCGGTTTTTCAACCACATCATGCCCAATATTAATAATAAGATCCGCATTGTCAATAATCTGATGCAAATAATCCCCGCTACTTAATGCCGCTGTTCCAAGAAATAAGGGATGCCGTTCATCAACCACACCCTTACCCATGTGCGTGTTGAAAAAAGGAATGCCGGTTGCATCAATAAACGCGTTCAGCATTGGAGAGATGTGCTGTCTGTTGGCGGCAGCCCCAACCAACACTAACGGCTTTTTAGACGTGGCAATCATGGAAACAGCTTGCGCAATTGCCTGCTCCCCCGCAATCGGCCTTCTTGGCCGCGTAACCGCCAAAAGGCTTGCATCCGCCTGTTCTATAGAAATATCTTCAGGAAATTCCAAGTGCACCGGGCCTGGCCGCTCTTCTTGCGCAACACGAAATGCCTCTCGCACCATGTCTGGCACTTTGTTCCCAGACACAATTTGGCTAGAATACTTCGTGATTGGACGCATTAATTCAACAACATTCACTACCTGAAAATGCCCTTGCTTATTTTCCTTAATAGGCTTTTGTCCGGTAATAATTACCATGGGCATGCCGCCCAAAAGCCCATACGCGGCTGGAGTCACAAGGTTCGTTGCTCCGGGTCCAAGCGTGGAAAGGCACACCCCGGCTCTTCCAGTAAGCCTCCCGTACGTTGCCGCCATAAACCCGGCAACCTGCTCATGCCGCGTGAGAATAAACTTAATAGTTGAGGTGCGAATAGCTTCAAGAAGCGGCAAATTTTCCTCCCCGGGTATGCCAAAAATGTATTCCACGCCCTCGTTTTCTAACGCTTTTACAAACAAATGAGACGCATCCATAAAACTGGCATCTTACTAAATGAAGTGATACACTCACCTTGTGAAGATTACAGGAAAGTTTTGGAGCGGGCAAGATAGACATCATAATGATACAATACCCTCCGCTCTCATAAACCTGTGACTTTTCTCCCCCACAAAACGTTTTATATCACAGAAGCATGTTTCTATGGCGCCAAACGATAGTGTAATGCCACAAACTGGCGGGCTCGTTGCCTCGGCACAGCACGATATAGCGAATTTTCACGCGATCTATGAGCTGTATAGAGAACGCATATTTCGCTACATCCGCTTTCGCGTACCCACAAAAGAAGTGGCAGAGGATTTAACAAGTGAATCCTTTATGAAAGCCATCGGAGCATTTTCACGCTTTAAAGGTCGAGAAGCTGAATGTGCGTCATGGTTATACGCAATTGCGGGCAATACACTTGCCGATTGGTACCGTAAACACAAGGAGGTTCCGCTGGATGAAAAAATGGGAAATCCCTCCAGCGAACAGTATGTAGAAAAACTTAATAATAAGATTGATGCGGAAATACAGCAAAATCAACTGCTGTTCTGTATGAATCAGTTAGCTGAAAAAGAACGGCTGGTGCTTATCTTAAAAACATTTGAGGAATTGACCTTTCAAGAAATTGCGGATCTTCTCAACAAGAAAGAATCTGCAATAAAAATGCTTTACTACCGCTCCCTCACTAAGCTGAAAAGTGTGGCGCAAAAATGCTTTCGCTCTCAACTATGAATATTACTACCGAGTGGATCCAAAAAGTGCTCCAAAAAAGAGCAGGCGGTCTTGAGAAGCATCTCTCAAGCGAATTTTGCGCTCAACTGGACAGCCGTGTTGAGAAAAAAATCCTTGAATGTAAAGCTCGCGTGCACACACCTCTGCGTGAGCAAAAAGATAACTCTTTACGCTCTTTTTTCAAATATTTTATGAAGAAACAATCTGCAATCATGCTCGGAGTAGGAACAGTTGCCGTGCTCATGGCAGTGCTTGCGGTAAGTACGCAAAGCAGGCGTGCACGCGTTGTTACAACGCCGGAACTGAAAGAAATAGATATCCTGCTTGCGAGCGTATCAACTGATCCAAAAGAAATTGAACAAACGCTTTCAGACATAGATGGGTTAGATGAATCCCTTGATCAAGAACCCATGTTTAACGAGGAGCCGGCTGTTGCAGAGCCAACACAACCGCCTTCAACAAAAAGTCCAACAGACAACAAAGACAAAGAAGAAATAAAAAAACCGAGTGTAGACACTTCTTCGCTTGACGCGTTTCTCGGGGAAATGGATCAATTGAAAACCTCAAGCGACACGTCTCTTTCTGATTTAGACGCACTAGATGAAAATGAGGACAACATTATTATATAACATAACTTTTTTAATTTTATGAAAAGATTAACAATACTTGCATTAGGCCTTGTGTTCGCCCTCCCAACAGTCGCAGTGGGCGCGGTGGGAGATCGGGTAACCCAAACAGATCCAGCCAAACTTCAAAGCTTAGGCGCGAGCATGGTTGATAAGCGGGTTACCTCCATTACCAAGTACGACTCTGCTCTTGCAAAAACAAAACAAATTTCAGAGCCAACCTTAAACACCATCCGAGGCGAGTTAAGCAGAGTCAAGAATGAACTCACGAGCATAAAAGAAAAAATCATTGGTGAAACTGACCGCGCAACACTCCGTGCAGATGTCAAATCAATTGTCACAAACTATCGCGTGTATCAGGTGTTCCTGCCTCAATCTGCAGGCATCGTTGCGGTAGATCGCATGAGGGCGTATAGCGCAAAGCTTGATGAAGTCAGTTCAAAAATTGGAGCAAAGGCAGATGAAGTTGAAGGACAAGGAAAAGATGTAAGTGAAATCCGCGCACTGCTTTCTGCTTCTGTCTCAAGCATCACTAACGGCAAAAGCACAACCGACGCGGCGCTTGAAAAATTTAACGCAATGAGTATTTCTGATCCGGAAGGCGCGCGGACTCTCCGTACAGACGGCCGTTCATCTCTTCAGACTGCCCGCACAAACTTTTCTTCAGCACGCGTAAGCCTCCGCGATGCCGCGCAAAAGCTGAAACAGCTCGTTTCCACAACGCAATAAACTTTGAAATTTTCAGCATCTAAAAAACAGCTCGCATAAACGGGCTGTTTTTTAGATTTCAAGAACTTTTTTAAGGCTGGCAGGGGCGCCAGGACTCGAACCTGGAAGAAGGGTTTTGGAGACCCTCATGATACCATTTCATCACACCCCCTTGCTACGGGTTGAGCGCTGAATCGCCTTCACTTGAACTGTCTTCTAATGCTCCGCTATCTTGTATATCCTCTCCCGATGGAACTTGATCTTCCCCTCCTTTCCATTTTTTTACCTCTTGCTGATGCTCAAGCACTTCAGCTGGCACAAGTTTCCCTGATTCTATTTGTTCTTGCAACTCTAATGCCACATCTTTCACCGAGAGAGTTAACTGATCAATAAGATCCAGATGATTCACTAAAATATATTCGTACCGATCTATTTCATTTCCTGTTGCCTCATTAAATACAGGGGATCCGCCGGCATAAAACGTGAATTTTGAATCACCATAGGTATTTAAATTGTTGTCGCTAATCCACCGATCAATTTTGCTTTTATCTGCATTGGTAAGAGTATCAAAAATGATAGAAGCAATCAGCGAACGGTTTAAGTAATCCATCCGTACTGGGTCAATCTTTGGTTTTTGCTCTCCGCAGGAAGATAAAATGAGAGAAAAAACAACAACGGAGAGGAGAAACCACGTCCGTTTTTTCTGCGCTAATAGAGCCATGTTTTTATTTTACTTCTTTATGAGGCGTGTGCGCCCTGCACCGTTTGCAATATTTGCTTAACGGCTTGCCGTTGTACTCAATTTTGTACTTTATTGTTGGACCCTTGTGGAAGCGATAATTTCGGCTGTTACAGCCGGACTTTGTGCATACCCCCCATACGTAATTATTTGCCATAATATTGAAATTATATCTAAAAAATGTTCTTGGGCATTGTAGCGTTTTCAAACTCTTGTGTCAATCACGAGCCACGCTGTACGCAACGCAACCTTGATCATGAGACAAATTCTTCAAATTTATCCATTGCGCCGAGCGCTTCTGCAACCGGCTTATAGGTAATTGCGCCTTTATAGGTGTTTAACCCTTTGCCAAATCCTTTATCGTCTTTGAGCGCGTCAATGCCGTTATTCGCCAATTTTCGAATATAAGGCAATGTTGCGCCCGTTAAGGCAACCGTGGATGTGCGCGGGTATGCTCCGGGCATGTTGGTAACGCAATAATGAATAACGCCGTGTTCAATAAAAATTGGGTCTGAATGTTTTGTCGGCTTTGAAGTTTCAATGCATCCGCCCTGGTCAATGCTCACATCCACAATAACCGACCCTTTTTGCATGCTTTGTACCATCTCTTTTGTCACAACATACGGAGCCTTTGCCCCGGTTACAAGCACTGCTCCAATAACTAAATCAGCATCTTTTACCTGCTCATGCACTGCATCCGGCGCATAGGAGAGGATGTTCGCCTTTCTGCCTAAACTTTCGCGCAAATACCCCATCCGCTCATCATGCAGGCCAAACACGCACACGTTTGCGCCCATGCCATACGCTGTTTTTGCCGCGTGCCTGCCCACAACCCCATCTCCAATCACCACGACTTTGCCGTAAAAATTTCCTAAAATTTCCCCGATCAAGACGCCCTTGCCCTCATTAAATTTCGCGAGGTAAAAACTCCCTACGTGTACTGCCATATTTCCAGCAATTGCGCTCATCGGCGCAAGAAGCGGCAACCGGCGATACTGATCCTCCACGGTTTCATAGGCTATGCCTGTTGTTTTTGTTGCAAGCAGGGCGTCAGTAAGCGTTTTTGTAACGCCGGCAAGGTGCAAGTAGGTAAATACAATCTGCCCGTTTAAAAATTGATACTCGCTCTCCAAAGGCTCTTTCACTTTCACCACTATATCTGCCTTCCATGCCTGCTCGTTTTTAACTACCTCTGCGCCGACAGCTTTATACTCCTCGTCGGCAAAGCCGGACCCGCCCCCTGAACCTGCTTCAACCATAACCGTATGCCCATCCTTGGCAAGTATTTTCGCCCCCTCTGGCGTTAATGCTACTCTATTTTCTTTGTCTTTGATCTCTTTGAGAACGCCTATTTTCATACATAATACAGCTTTCTTATCGCCTCTCCCTCACAAAGAGCGGTAAGTATGCTGTGATTAAAAACGTACTTATTGAATATTAATCATGCGACAGTGCGGCAATTTTTTCAATCTCACTGAATTTTTGCACAACGCCGAAGGTAAAGAGCGCCTGCCCCGGAAATGTAACGGACTGATCTTCATGCGAAAAAAGCAAGCCGTCAAAGGGGGACTTGATAACCTCTATGGTTTCTCCAAACACATTTCTCACTTTTCCTAATATCTTTCCTTTGGTGATGCGCTGGCCGGGCTTCACCCGATACTCAATAATACCGGTTGATTGCGTGCATACGCGCGCTTCAATGTAAAACATTTCATATGGAATCGTTCTTGAAAGCGGATTTGCCGTACCCTTCAGCATCCCTAAAGACGTTAAAAAACGCCACACAGATTCCGCTCCTGCCTGCCGAAAATTTTCCATCACCACAAGCGGCCCCCCGAGCTCAACAGTCACTGCAGGAATGCCGTGCACAACCAATCCGCCGGTGAGGCATTTTCGCAAAGAGTAGCCGGTATTTTTTTCCGTATCAATTGCATAGGGAAAGCCAAGTGCGGAGGCAAGCGCGAGCGTTTCTTTCAAGATTGCGTTTTTCGTAAGCTCTGATGGATAATCCACAAGCGTATAGGCAATAGAATTCACCGAATCGGTATGAAAATCAATTGCGTAATCCGGTTTTGTTTCAATGATCGTGTTAAATATCATTGCCGCAAGGCGTTGCGGTATAGATCCATTCTCATCGCCTGGAAAATTTCTGTTTAAATCTTCCTCGGCTATGGGATCGTGCCGTGAAATTGTTTCAAATCCCATGATATTTAATATGGGAATGCCAAAGAGCTTGCCTTTTAAAAGAGGCGTTTTTTCAAGCCATTTAAAAATTGTTTGAATCAGTGCGGTACCGGTTACCTCATCTCCGTGGATTGCGGCAGTGAGCCACACAATCGGCCCATCCTCGCCTGATTCCGCGACAAAAAAGGGTATCTTTCGTACCGTTCCGTCTATGCCTTTGCCAAGTGGAATAAATTCTTTTTTGATGAACATAGCGGATTCATTGTAGCCATCTAGCGAAAAGACGTCAATCAAATCAAATTAGATTTGATTTCAAAATCTCAAAAATTTTCTATAAATATCATGCGGACCGACTTCAAGCAAATCAACAGTATTCCGATCAAAAAACTCAAAAAGAACCCGATATCCATCCTTGAGGCAAAACGCGAAACACTCTTGTAATTTACCTTTGAGCTTATGCGTCTTAAGTAATGGATGAAATGGGCTCTCTGTGAAAAAAATAATTTTTTTGTCAAAATCTTCTTGCAAACGCGTCTCTAATTTTTTATAAGAACGCTTAAAACGCGGGGAAAGATTGACATGCATATTATGCGTGAAGCTCTGCGATCAAATCCTTTGCGTTAGTAAATGTTTTGTAATTTCCAATGGCATAATCAAGCCGCGCTTCATTGATGATTTCATCAAGTGTTTCAGCTTGGTTTACCCTCTCAATTTCGTCTTCTTCCCTGCCGTACAAAGGATTTGTCAATCTCGCCGGCAATTTCAAATGAAGATCCCATCCACCAATAAAAGTTGCCAAGTTCAAATTAAATGCATTAACAAAATCATTTTTTGTTGATTCTTTCTCCTCTGTAAAAACAGGAGAATTGAGTGGTAGCGTTGTTGCATCCATAATATTTTTTAATTATTTTTTTCAACCCACATTTGAGAGTTAAAGTTCATGTCAATCGCAGTTTGGTTATTGCGGATTGATTTTTGCGCTTTTCCCTTAAAAGTAAACTCATGGGATAACTCCCTAGAATCAATGAAAGCGCCAACATAATCAATATCCGCAATATCCTGCCCTCCCAACAATTCAGAAGGATGGAACGGCTGGCCAAGCTTCATTGCCTGCGCGTATTGTTCATAGAGTGCAAGCATAACTTTTTCCGTTTCTTGGTCTGGCGCTTCAACTTCTAAGCCAAGCCCGCGTGCTTCCTCGCGGTCAATCGGATACGCATGTATGGTTATGTCTCCGGTAATTTCATTCACTATTTTTTTGACTGTATCTTTTTCTTTTTCAATATCCAAATGCAAAGACAAAAGCCTTTCCGTAAGTATCTTTGACATTCTATAAGCGCGGTATGCGTTTCCGATTGAGAGCGGATGCAGTTTTTCAACTAATAATTTATATACTTCGTCCATCTGATCTTCTTTCACACCCGCCTTTTCTTTGGCGAAAAGAAAGTATGAATTCAAATCTTCAACGCTTATCTCCAATTTTTGTTGAGGATTTTGAGGATTTTGAGGATTAAACGGATGCCCGGTTGAAGGGTCAACCGGGGTGAGCTCTCCGAGCTTTCCCATAACAATGTTATCAGCGCCAAGGCAAATGAGCGTGCCCGCGCTATGCGCTTTATAAGGAACTATAACTTCAAACTTTTTGCAATGGCTACGAATCAGCTTGACAATTCTAATTGGCGCAAGCATATCGCCGCCGCTTGTATATAAAAACAAGCTGATCGTATCGGATTTTCCAAAATTCTCCAGGTGCTTGCTTAAAAGTGGAACAACATCCCCGGCTACGCGAGTATTAAACGGCTGCCTGTCGCCGGTCGCATAGGCAATAACGCGCGAATTTCGTTTTTCTTCTAGTTTTTTTATTAAATCAATTTTAATCATATTCATCATAAACGTAGTATAAAAATAGCAATTTTTAAAGATTCTTGCAAGAGAGGAAGTCTTGCACAATACAAATGAATTTCTTTCATGTGCAATAGGTATAAGAGAGCACCATTAAAATTCTAGTGCAGTATTCTTGAATTAGTCCGAACGTATTTTTCCGGAAAATTCCCCCCGCGAAAAAATTCTGAAAATGCGGCGGAGCCACGCCGATGACAATTTTAAGTTTTTCTTTGGCGGCAAATTCTTTGAGTTATAAATTTATTTACCACCGTGACAATTATAGAGATTACCATCGTTTCCGAAATAAAGTGTGTCAGCATAGCTAATATCTTTATTTTCAAATCTAATATGAGTAATCAATTTTACATCCGGATATTCCTGAGGCGAAAAGGTACTTTTCATCAAATTTACTTTTATTGTATAAGGACCATTGCCATTAACGGTTATCGAACTAGTCTGCAATGTATAGTTAGGTCGGTTAATAACATTGCAAAATGCTGTTCCAGAATAGCC
>CAZHCQ010000117.1:0-4111 GCA_964531415.1 uncultured Gammaproteobacteria bacterium | reverse complement strand
GCTTCATGCGCTGATGCTCGTAGGGTTCAAAGTCTTCCGCGATGCCGTAGGCAAGAGGTACATCAATGCGTACGTCTTTTTTCAGAGGAATTGGCGTGCCTGTTTTAAGCTCCTCAATTGCCTGGTTCAGCATGCGAAGATAAAAGCTTAGCCCAATTGCCCCGGCGGCTCCGTGCTGGTTTTTTCCTAAAACAGTGCCGATGCCGCGGATTTCCATATCCCGCACCGCAAGGGAAAACCCGCTCCCGATTTCTTTTGCTTCCAGAAGCGCCTGGAGGCGTTTTTGCTCTTTTGGTTTGAGTGCGCCATGGTTTTGGAGGGGAACCGTATGGGTTTGATTTGTAGGGGCACGCCATGGCGCGCCCCTCCTGCCATTCTCTTGTTCTTGGAGCCGATCGTACAAAAAATACGCGAATGCTTGGCGCTCCCCCCTGCCGATACGCCCGCGAATTTGATGAAGCTGGGAAAGCCCGAATTTGGGGGCGTTTTCAACAATGAGGGTATTCGCATTCGGTAAATCAAGGCCGTTTTCAATAATGGTTGAGCAGACTAAAATATCAATTTCGCGGGTATCAAACGCGTGCATCACCGCGACCAGCTCTGTTTCTTTGAGCTGTCCGTGCGCAATGCCGATGCGCGCAGTTGGCACAAGCGCTTGAATTTCCCGCGCTTTGAGCGTAATAGTTTCAACCTTATTGTACAGATAATACGCCTGCCCGCCACGTGCGATCTCGCTTTCAAGCGCGCGTGTGATGAGCGAAGTATCATGCTCTGACAGAATGGTTTCAACCGATCGCCTGCCGAGAGGCGGCGTTGTGATGAGGCTGATATCTCGAAGCCCCTGCAACGACATATTGAGCGTTCGGGGAATCGGGGTTGCGGAAAGCGTTAACACATGCACTCCTTCGCGCGCTTTTTTTAATTTTTCTTTATGGATCACGCCGAATTTTTGCTCTTCGTCAATAATGATGAGTCCGAGGTTTTTAAAGTGCACGTCGTTTGAAAGAAGGCGATGCGTGCCGATGACAATTTCAATTTCGCCGCGTGCGGTGCTGTGGAGAATTTTGTGCTTTTGTGCCGTGCTTTGGAACCTGCTTAAAAGCGCAATGCGCACCGGAAATTCTTTAAAGCGTTCGGTAAACGTGTCAAAGTGCTGTTGCGCCAGCACTGTTGTGGGCGCAAGCAAGCCAACTTGAGAGCCGTTTGAAACAACTTTGCCGGCGGCGCGGATGGCAACCTCGGTTTTTCCAAACCCCACGTCTCCGCACACAAGCCGGTCCATGGGGGCGGATTTTGCAAGATCATCATAAATTTCTTCAATGGTTCGCTCCTGGTCAGCAGTTTCTTGATACGCGAAAGCAGATTTTAGCCCCTGTTCCATGTCGCTCAAGCCTTTTTCAAACGCGTGCGAGGATGCGGTTGTGCGTTTCGCGTAGAGAGCGAGAAGCTCGTGCGCAGTTTGTGCAACATCCTCTTTGATTTTTTGCGCAACCATGTGCCAAGACGCGCCGTGCAGCCGATGCAGTTTTGGGTGTTCCATGCCGATGTATTTGTCAATTTTATCCGCGAGTTCCACCGGCACGTACAAACGATCTTTGTCTTTATATTCAATAATAAAATATTCGCGCACCGTGCCGTCTACTTTTTGGAATCCGATTCCAAAAAACCGCCCGATGCCATGGTCGCTATGCGTTACGAAATCTCCCGGTTTTAAGCTCACAATAAACGACAGGTCTATTTTTTTCTTTGCGAGCGTTTGTTGCAGTTTTTGCGAAACGACGAGAATGTCATGTAAGCGGGTAATTTCTGCGCCGTTAAGGTCAATTTCAGCAAGGCTGACGAGTTTTGTTTCGTCAAATTCTACGCGCAGAGGCGTTTTGCGCTCGTTCGGCCAGAGGTCAACCACGGCGCCTTTGCGCATGAACTCGCCCGGGCGCGAGGCATGATAATTCTGCTCAAACCCCAATGCAAAAAGCCGCTCCGAGAGCGTAAGGGGGGTTATCTCCTGGCCAGTTTTCAGCGTCAAAACATCCGGCATGAAAACAGAGTAGCATGTTTGAGTGTTCTTTCAAAGCGTTTTTTGTACACCGATTTTTGATATACACTTTCATTACCCTTTCTGATTTAGCAGTTTGATCAATTCTTCGGTACTGATGTGTGCGTGCTTAAGGATATTTTTGAGCGTACCGAGTTTAAGGTCTTTATTATGAAATGGAATTGAAATTGGAAGAGAGTGATCGTTCAGATAGAGGATATAGTGTGATCCGGTTATATGATCTATATAAAAACCACGCTTGGCAAGAGCTCGAAGAAGGCGCTTTGCGTTGATGCGCGGCAGTTTAGGCATGGACCATGTTGGTTGGTCCTTTGAGTTTACTGAAAATAGGTATTTTTTGTACGTACGGCGTTTCTATTGGAATTTCTCTTTTGTGTTTTGCAAGTACGGCAAGATATCCTTGCATTGCGTCTTGAATATTGCCCAACGCTTCTTCAATAGTTTCGCCTTCTGAAATACAGCCAGGCAAGGCTGGTACCTTTACCGTATAGCCTCCCTCATCTTGTGGTTCTAGTTTTACCCTATAAGTAAGCATAAATATTCAAGAGTAGTTTGTTGCACAGAAGTTGAATACATAATAGCAAGGAGCGGAACAAAGGGCAAGTTTGACAAAAGGGAATTGTCATCGGTGGCATTTTGGTGCTGTTATGCTTAGCCGGCCTCATTTTCGTGGTCCAGTATTACTGGCCACTGCCGGCGGTCCAGACTCCGGCCACGAAGGCCCCAGATTTTTCGGGGATATTGAAGGTGGAGCCGCCAAGGCGGACCACCATTAGCAGCGCAAACTGGCTCTTTTCGGGGACACATGGAACTGTCCAAGTTGGGGACAAGTCGCCGATGAATTTCAGGCTCCCGGAGCTCACCACACCCCGGTTCATTGGGGGCGAGTGGGAGGACGTTTCTACGTCGCTCCCGAAGCAACTGACCAGGGAGTGGAATGTTGTGGTTTTTGTTAACACAAAACGTGGAGAGTTTAAGTTTTTGGTTCCCAAGAGTGAAGGCCCGGCGATTGAAATTCTTTATGACCTTCACTTCGTAGTGAAGGGCGTGCTCCCGGCCATGAGGGCGGGGAGCGAGTATTTTTACCAGGGTGGCAGGCCACCAACACGCCCGGTACCCAGGTAGAGGCGGATGATTTTCTGATTAGGGGGGAACTGGTTAAGAAATAATCAGTTCCCCCAAGCGGTGGGAGAGTAATAATGGTTGCAAAAACATCTGTTAAGATTTCTTGTCAATCTTTACCATTATTACTCTCCCACTCGCTCTGCTCTACCAGTGCGTGCTGGTGCTGACGAGCCCAAAGGGGCGAAAGCAGAGAGAATGAAGATACAGATATTTACTGCAGTCTATCAAAAAAAAGCAAAATGGTACGTAGCGTGGGTGGAAGAGGTTCCATGCGCGAACAGCCAGGGGGAAACTCTTCAAGAAGCGAGAGAAAATTTATTAAGAAGCGCTCGCTTTGGTGGTAGAAACAAACAGAATGTTCATGCAAAAAGAGGCGAGCGGTTCCTGTATTCGTGAACCGATTTCTGTTTTACTATGAAACGTAAAGTACTCATACGGCATCTTTCCGCGGCGGGATGTATTTTTTTGAGAGAAGGCGCTAAACAGAGCGTCTTTTTTAATCCCGCAAACAATAAAATTTCAACGGTTCCCCGCCACAGCGAAGTTGACGATTTTTTAGTTAAGAAGATAGGTAAAGATTTGGGCATTATGATCCTTTAGAAAATTGCGAAAGCAGAGAGGAAAGAGATATAGCGCGAAATACAGCGTCTTTGATCACGCAAATTTTGACAGAATTTTTGAGTTGCGGTATGGTGTGTAATACAATAGAGTACAATTCATTTTTAATATATGCGTGAAGTTATCACTATCTCTCTTCCTTCTCCAATGGCGAAAACAGTAAAAAACGCTGTTCAAACTGGTTCTTATGCTTCAAGAAGCCATTTTTTTCAAAAATTAATAACGGATTGGCAGAAAAGCAAGCTCTTGCATGAACTCAACGCAAGCAGGAGAGAAATAGCGAGCGGTAAAGGTAAAGTTTTGAAATCCTTA
>CAZHCQ010000116.1:0-6034 GCA_964531415.1 uncultured Gammaproteobacteria bacterium | reverse complement strand
TGTATAGGCGTGAATAGTCGTCATCATTGCTTTGCGAATTCCAAATACTTCGTGAATCACTTTTGCAACTGGAGCAATGCAGTTTGTTGTACAAGACGCATTGGAATAAATATTATTTTCAACCTCATGAGCTTTTTCCTGATTTACTCCAAGCACAAATGTTGAAATGTTACCTCCCTTAGGAGGAGCTGAGAGAACAACTTATTTTGCTCCGGCCTTTAAGTGCAACCCTGCTTTTTCTTCATCAAGGAAAATTCCTGTACACTCTAACACCACAGCAACGCCTAATTTCCCCCAAGGAAGCTCTGATGGATCTTTTTTATTATACACGGGATACTGTTTCCCGTTCACAGCAATATAGTTCTCTCCAGCGCTGACGTCTTCCTGATACACTCCGTAGTTTGAATCGTACTTCAATAAATAAGCAAGCGTTTTGACGTCTGCCAAGTCGTTTAATGCAACCACTTCAATGCCGGAATTTTTTAAAGCTCTTTTAAATGCGGTTCGCCCGATGCGGCCAAAACCGTTAATTGCAATACGAACCATAATAATTTCTCATGCTTGCAACCGGCCCCCTCTCTCCCGTAAAAAAGCGAGCTTTTGTAAGCGCATAAAAAGTAAATAAAAACCTCGGTCTCTAAACAAAAGACGAACCTTTATACAAAAGTTCGTCTTTTATCATTGCTACATGTCATCCGCATCATCATCGACATCTCCTTCATCATCGTCGCCCATCATATCATCATCTACATCCTCATCTGCTTCGTCCCCGACACTGCAATCGCAGTCGCCCGATTGCGCACCACATGTTGTACATGTATCATCGCTTCCCATAGTTGTGTAAAACTCTTCTTTGCCAAAAATGCGCGAGAACAGAGAAAAAATTACCTATTCTCAACATAATCCTGACAAGGAAATATTAATGTATACACATTATGTAAATAGTATAGTATATTCTGTCAATGAATCAAGGTACCCATCGCCTTCCCCAGCGCAGCCTTCACTAAAGAGCCCTTTTCAAAACGAAATACATGAATGCGGAGACCGTTCTCACGCGCCATGGTGAAGGCGGTTCTATCCATCACTTGTAAATTCTTATCCAAAGCGTGGTCAAATGTCAAGCGTTCATATTTCTTTGCCTGTGGATGTGTATGCGGATCCGCGGAATATACGCCGTCAACCTTTGTTGCCTTCATCACCACATCAGCGCCGATTTCAAGCGCGCGCAACACTGCGGCAGTATCTGTGGTAAGAAAGGGGTTTCCAGTTCCTCCCACAAAAATTAATATCCGCTTTTCCTTTTCAATTTTCTCCAGAGCGCTTCGCGCGTCAAAAATCTCGGCAATGCCTAAAATTTGAAACGCGCACAGCAGGGAAGTACTCACCTTGAGCTTCCAGAATGCTTCCTCCAGCATCTTGCCGTTTAAAACAGTTGCCATCATGCCCACTTGGTGCGCAACCGCTGAACCAACCCAACTGCCTTTACTTTCCTCTCCGCGATACATATTCCCCCCTCCAACAACAATCCCGCACTCAACCCCAAGCTGGTGCAGATCTTGAAATTCACGGGCAATAAACATAACGGCATCACTCGCAATGCCGTATCGCCCGTTTGAAAAAAACTCCCCGGAAAGTTTCACGAGTACTCGTTTTACTACAGGCTTTGTTCTTGGTTTCATAACGAGTATTAGTATAGCATAACCCCAGCACTACAGCGACATGCGCGCCATCTCTTTCACTTCTATGTTTTCTCCAAGCGCTACAATATGCTCTTTGATAATTTCACCGACCGTCTTTTTATCGTCTTTTATAAATGGCTGGTGCAAAAGACAGGCTTCGGCATAAAATTTTTCAAGCTTTCCTTCAAGAATTTTTTCAATCATGTCAGGCGGCTTTTTTTCCAAAACGAGCTGTGCGCGACAAATCTCTTTTTCCTTATTCATCACCTCCTGTGGAATATCAGACGGCTTTATATACAGAGGCGCGCTCGCAGTGATCTGCATTGCCAAATTCTTTGCAAGAGTTTTAAATTCATCGGTGCGAGCGACAAAATCTGTTTCACAGGCGAGGACGGCCATTGCCGCAACTTTGCCCGTTGTATGCACATACGAACCGATGAATCCTTCAAAAGTCTCCCGATCTCCCTTTTTTGCCGCGCTTTTAAGCCCTTTTTTACGCAAAAGCTCAATAGCATGCTCTATGTCTCCCGCTGCCTCTTCCAAACAATTTTTACAATCAATCAAGGGAGCTGATGTTCTTTTACGAAGTTCCTGAATTTTTTCTAGCGTGGTCATGTGATATTATTTTATATCTTTGCCTTTTTCATAACTCATTTTGCCATGAGTTATGGCATCGCACACAAGAGCGAGCACCAAATCAAGCGATTTAATCGCATCGTCGTTTGCTGGAATCGGATAATCTACCAGTTCAGGGTTGGTGTTTGTATCGCACAACGCAACCGTTGCGATTCCCTTTTCCCTGCATTCGCTGACGGCATTCTTTGATTCCTTCATGTCAAAGAAAAAAACCGCACGCGGTACTTTTTCAAGCGTGCGCAAACCACCAAATTGATGGTTGAGCCTGTCTAGATTCTTTTGTAAAATAAGTTGCTCTTTTTTTGTAAATTTGTTCCATTCGCCTTTCTCTTTTTCTTCCTGCATCTTCTGCATCTTTTTTATCTGGCGGAAAATGACTGTCCAGTTTGTGATTGTTCCGCCAACCCATTTTTCGCTTACATACGAAATGCCTCCATTTTCCGCCCTTTCTTTTAACTTATCCTTGAGCTGGCGCTTAATACCCACAAGGAGCACTTTTTCCCCTTTGCTCGTTACTGATTCTAAAAAATCCAACGCCGATTTCAACTTCTCGGCGGTGCGCTTGAGGTCAATAATATGCACGCCCGTGCGCGTGGTGAAAATATACTGCTTCATTTTGGGGTGCCACCGCGAAACGCGGTGACCAAAATGCATGCCTGACTCAAGCATCGTCAACAATGACGGGATTTCTACGGACATAGTCTTTAAAACGTCTCCCTCTCATCAGCCCGAAAAAATACTTTCAAAGGAAAGCAAGACTATTTTTTTCAGTACGAAGAGGGATGCGAAATATGAAATAATACAATAACCTCAACCTCTCATAGTAAATGCCAGAATGTGTTTCTTGTCAATGGCGAATAACTCTCTCAACAATTTCTTGTATTCCGCGTGCGAGTTCTTGTTTCAGTGTTTCCCATCCAAAAGCTTCAATTTTCATTTCACCATACTTTGCCATAAATAAAAACACAATTGCATTGTACACCTCTTGTCCATACATTCTTTCAACAGCACTCATCTCGCTACGAAACTGCGTATATATATTTTCTTCAATAACATCATAATAAAGATAATTGCTAAACGCATCAGTCAAAAATTTTTGATTGAATACTGCCTTCATAATGTTTTCAACGAGTGTCTCCACATCCTTGTATTGTGCGAGAGCTTCCCTATTACAGCCGATATAGAATTCACACTTCAATAAAAATCGTTTTATCAGACATTCTATATCTTCATCTTCGCTTGGTTTATATTCCCAGCCCAAAGCCCGGGACAACTCGCCAAGGTAGCGATCTAATATTTCTGCAGTTACCTTCTTGTGACCTACTAAATTCTCCATTTGCACGGCATCGATAATAATTTTTACATTATCCGTAGCTTCATCGTTTATTGGCTGCATATATTTTTCAAAATCCGTACGATACGGATCGCCGAGAAGTTCTAAAAACTCCCCTCTACATGCAAAGGGTACCTTGGAAAAAATATTTTCAAGAACATCGTATGCGGTAGTTTCATTCTGATGTCTTAAATATTTAAGGTACATTTTCAAAAAATCTGTCCGCATTTGTAGCGGGATTTTGTCAACAACATGCCCTCCGCATGTCTTCTGCAAGATCATTATAATATCAGCTTCTAATCCATTCAGTGCAGTGAGAACATCACCTCCCATCTCTCCAATTGTAATAGGCTCATCTCCAAGCGGCTCTCCGCGAACGCTGTCAAGGTCAACCAAACCGCCAACAGCGGATATATTGCCCGAATGAAGAAAACCGTGGATAACCCCATTTCCATGCATCAGCGCAAGGTTTTTCATTGTCCGCTCCGGCAGGTAATGCAAAAAGTATCTGATGATGTCCGCCTGATTGTCTGCCCGCAAAGCCTCAAACGGAGCGTCTTGTGCCGCATCAACTCTTTTCCTTTTGTATTCCTTTTCAAGATTCACAAACGCAAAAACTCGTTCTATCATTGTTTGAAAAGCTTGACCGCAATCATTCTCCTCCGACAGATCACTTTCCACTGCCTCGCGTAAATCATTCACCCTTTCTGAAACCTGCATCCCGCGCAATAGAGTAAAAAAAACACTGTCTTTAAAAAGGTGCTTCGCTGTATCAACTTCCTTTGGAGTAAGGCATCCAGCAAAAACTTCCTCACCCGATGTTCCCTGTACTGCTATTTCTAAAAGTTTTTTTTGAAACTCGGCCTGCGATAAAAATTCGCCCTTAAACGGTAGCTTCAAAGGCGCCGTAACGTTTATGATAATCTCGGTATCAACGCCGAGGCTACGCAAAAAATAGGACACTTGGGCAATTTTCCCGATAGTCAAGCTCATCTGCATACCATACACCTCAATGCCTTCGGGCGCCGCGTTATGCCTCATCAAGTGCGGATGGGCACAATTATTTCCTTTTATACATAACTGCGAAAATAAATTTCCAAATTCGTCCTCCCATAAAACTCCCTGCCACGGATCAACCTCTACTCCTGTATTTCTTATCGCCTTCCAAAGCGACGCTTCCAGCCCTTCCCACTGCAATCCATACGATCTTCCGTGTAAAGGTGATACCCGACGAAGCAAAGTATTCTGACGCCCTGCTTGATGTGTGTTATCATCCCCCGCATTGTGCATCTCCTCATTCCTGCTTTGGGGCAGAATTGTCTGCTGATCGTTCACAACAATAACACCATGAACTTTGTGATTGAGCCGAAACGGGAAATGTTTTACATCATTGGGGCGTAATAAAGAGATGGTTTCCCCCGGAACACACGTGGCTGTCATTGGTTTATAAAAATCGTTTTCAGGCATTGGTGCCGTTCACGCAAAACAAAGACTCACGCCGATAGGTTGAACGTGAGTCTTCTGTAGCGATATTAAGACCTTTTTGATCTCGTCACGTCAGGCGCTGGTTCTTGTACTTTTGATAGATCACCCGATTCCGACTTCTTAGCTCGCATACTTCTAGTTAACTCCTCCAAGCTTGCTTTGATTCCATTCAAAGCATCTTCCATTCCAGTAAGAGTAGCGATCACTTTTGCTTCATACACCTCTCCTTCTTCACGCTTTTCTGCATCTGGTACTAAACCTTGTTGATTTTCCATAATAACCACTTGCGTACGTCAATTCAAATCAGATAATTTTTGGCGCTCTTTTGAAGTGCCGTCAATATCATCTATCCGAAAAGCGTACTGTTAAAAAATGAAAGAAACAGATAATAAAAGCAAAAATGTTGTGGGTTGTCAAATTGTGCATTCGCATTTGGCAATGGCACGTATCGCGTGATAGAGTGGGAGAGATGAAAGCTGTTCATACTATAATACTTAAAGTTATGCCAAACCAAAAAGAAGCAAAAGCAAGAATAAAAATCAACAAACTCCTTGAAGAATCAGGGTGGCGTTTTTTTGATGATGGTGCAAAAGGAGAGGCAAATATTCAGCTTGAGCCGAATGTAAAAATTACCAAAAAAGACACTGACTCTTTTGGCGAAAATTTTGAAAGTACAAAGCGAGGATTTATTGATTTTCTTTTGCTTGACGAAAATGGATTTCCGTTTGTTGTTTTGGAAGCAAAGCAAGAAGAAAAGAATCCATTAGACGGAAAAGAACAGGCGCGCCGATACGCGCAATCGCAAAACGCCCGCTTCATCCTGCTTTCAAACGGCAATCTCCATTATTTTTGGGATTTGGAACGCGGCAATCCGGAAATCATTACCGAGTTTCCAACGCAG
>CAZHCQ010000115.1:0-21325 GCA_964531415.1 uncultured Gammaproteobacteria bacterium | reverse complement strand
ATACACGCCTATTTTGTAATGCATACTTTAATTTAATGTCTACCGAAAGAAAAAAGCATTCTTACGGCCATTGAATTGATTTTATACGTTCCATCATCCATCATCTCACCGTTGATATGCGTAAAATGAAGGGCAAAAGAGACATCTTCGTTTTGAAACTCTACTTTCATTTTATCGCTCGCGAGATGGTCGCTATAATTGCCTTCTATTGCTTTCAACGTGTCTAAAAGTCCATTGAGATTGAGACGCGCATACTTTGTGCCGTCTCGCGTCAAAACAAAGTCGTTTTTCTCGTCAATAAAAAAGCCGTAGCTCTCACCCTCAATCGTGCCGAGCGCGCCAAAAACTCCATCTAAAAAAGCAAGATAGTCGTAACCGTTAACATACAACGGCTCTTGCATTGTACTATACTCTCGGCTAAAGCCAAATGACCTGTTTGTTCCTCGCTCAATTTCCGCTAGCCTAATCCCGATCAAATTTTTCATAACGTATTTCGGCGTATAGGACGTAATGTCAGCGCCAAACCATGGATTGATGCTTTTTAAGCCGTGCATTTCATCAAGATACCGAATAATAGCGAGAATCTCTTGTTTGTCTTCCTGCGGCATCTTATTGTCTGATTGCGCTTTTTTAATAATACCGCGATCAATCAGTCCGTTTCTTGCAAGAATTCCTTCAAGCCGGCTCATTTGACTGCGTTCCGAAATGGAAAACGCACCCCACGGGCCAAAAGAAGATAGAATTACAATCACAAAAATCGTGATAGGAATAATCCGAATGTCTTTGGACTTGCTTGTGAGAAAATAAATTCCCATCGCAAGAAGCCACAAGCCAAAAACAAAAACAAAATACCGCTTTTCTGTAAAACCATACTCCGAGATCCTAAACCAAAGCGCCCAAAAAAGCATTCCAATCTGCGGAATGAGTGCAACGTAAAATATGGTGACTGCTCTCCTCACCCATGAAAATTTTTTCCTTAATGGATATAGAAATACATATGCAACAACGCCTAAAATAGAAAAGCCCAAAATCATATAGGCAAGCGTGCCTTTTGGCCACTCCCAGAGAACCAAAATTTTTCCGACGTAGGCGTACAGGATCAAAAAATATAACACTACGAGCGGAACAAGCACATACTGGGAGAAAAGCCGCAATTCCTTTGGATATTCGTCCTGATCTTTAAAAATATCGGCGTTCTTAGGAATTCGCGCAAGAAAAAAAGTTGTGCTAAAAGCTCCGGCCAGCACAATCCACAGCTCCATGTACCGCTTGCCGTCAACATTGATATTAAAAAGAAAATCAATCGACTTCATCGCAATAGACAAGCCAGCCTGAAGCGCGACTGCCCAAAGTACGGTTACGGCAAGCGAGAAAATCATTTGCCGATTGTACTGCCAAAAAGCGCTAGTGGATTTTTCGTTTCGCCTTTGTAAAAAAAGAACAAAAGTAACGAGTAACACAAAGCTGACCGCCCACAAAACAAATCGGAATATATGAAAATTGTGTGCATGCAGGACATCTTTGGGAAGCCATGCGTAGTACGCTACAAGGAGTCCAATCGCCCCGCCGTTTACGATGCTTTTCCTGTTTTGCTTCCACGCCATTTGTTCGGTAAAAAGCCCGATTGCAATAAAAAGAGGAAAGCCAAGTCCGAGTGTCATGAAAATTCCTGGGTAAGGAGAACTGAAGAATCCCTCTTCTGTATGAAGAAACAAAATTCCGATTATAACCCCCAAAAATGCCGCAAGCAGAGCAAGCGGAAACCGATGTCCTGCTTCTTTGGCCCTTTCAATTGCTTTTTCAATTGAGGTACGTTTGTGCATTGTATACTGTGTAATGTTAATTCTGGTGGGCCGGGAGGGATTCGAACCCCCGAAGGCGCGAGGCCAACTGGTTTACAGCCAGTCCCATTTGACCGCTTTGGTACCGACCCATAAAAAAACATTCTGGAGCCACCTGTCGGATTCGAACCGACGACCTACTGTTTACAAAACAGCCGCTCTAACCAACTGAGCTAAGGTGGCGCATGGCAAGAGTATAATATAAACATACAATGAAGAAAACAGCAATTTCACCCTTTCTTTTCAGCACGTTCAATGCGCTCAAGCTCCGCAGAAACCATCATCTTCACCAGACTATGAAAATCAACTTTTGGTTTCCACCCTAACTTCTGTTGTGCCAATGACGAATCTCCCTGCAAATAATACACCTCTGCGGGGCGCATAAAACGCGGATCAACCGTTACATAATTACGCCAGTCTGTTATGCCAACATGAGAGAATGCGCTTGCAAGAAAATCGGCAACCGAGTACGCTTTGCCAGTTGCAATAACATAATCTTCGGCTTTCTCTTGCTGTAACATGAGCCACATTGCTGACACAAAATCCCCTGCAAAGCCCCAATCCCGTTTGCTTTCTAGGTTGCCGAGCACTATGGAATCTTCTTTGCCGTATTTAATTTTTGCAACTCCGTGCGCAATTTTCTTGGTCACAAATTCCTCTCCGCGAAGAGGAGATTCATGGTTAAATAATATGCCGCTTGCGCAAAACATGCCGTAGCTTTCGCGAAAATTTACGCTCATCCAATGCGCGTAGAGCTTAGAAATTCCATAGGGGCTTCGCGGATGAAACGGAGTTTTTTCGTGTGCCGCGTTTACACCGCTGCTGTTGCCAAACATCTCGCTTGTTGATGCCTGGTAAAATTTTGCCGACGGATGGAAAAACTTTATTGCATTGAGAAGATACAGCACCCCAAGCGCATTCACCTCGGTCGTGAGCCGTGCCTGCTCCCATGAATCTCCCACAAACGACTGCGCCGCCAAATTATATACTTCATCCGGGCGCACTGCTCTTACCGCGCTCATTAAAGACGCCTCGTCGCTCATGTCGCCTGAAATAAACTCTATTTCTTTCGTAACACCCAAATAATCAGTATTTGCAAAGTTTTGGGATGGGTGCCGGCGGATAATTCCAAATATCTTGTATTCCTTGCCTAACAAGAATTGTGCAAGATACGCGCCGTCTTGTCCTAATATACCCGTAATCAAAGCCGTTTTTTTCATATTTGCTTTATAAATCGCTGGAGCCGTTGACCGGAATTGAACCGGTGACCTTCTCCTTACCATGGAGACGCTCTGCCAACTGAGCTACAACGGCACATACACTTATGCATTCTTGATTCTCTCTCCGTACTCTTGAAGCTTATTATTTTCCGGGTTAATCGCCCGCAGGTTTCGCAAACTTTCTTTTGCTTTTTCAATACTCTCACAGGCAAGGCATGCTTCAAGGTGAAAATCTAGATATTTCGGATTATTCGGCTCCATCTCAAGCGCCTTTTCAATATAGTGCAAAGCCTCCGGCATTTTCTGAAGATTCTTCTTCACCTCGGCAAGCTCAACAAAATCATCAACCAAAATTTTCTTTTCCGTTGCGGCAATTTTAAGGAGATGCTCTAACGTGGCTTCCGTATCGGACCAGTCGTGTTCGTGCATATACACATCGCCTAAACCTCTATATGCTTCTACGCTTCGCGGAGCAAGCTTGATAATATCAATGTACTTTTTTTCCGCATCTTCAAACGCCTCACGATGTTTCAGCGCCTCAGCCTCGGCAAGCAGAACTTCTATAACCTCCCCTGTTCCGTCCTTGCCTTTTTTAATGCGGTCTGCAATCTGTTTCACGCGCATGCGCGACTCAATCTGATCCTGTATTTGATGTTTACTCTTTTTGCTGTATGCAGAAACCCGATTAAAAAACTGGCTCACTTTACCGCTGTGCTTGAATAATTTCAAATCCTTGATCTTCCGTAAAAGACGGTCCTCAAGCAGTGAATTCCGGGCACGAGACTGCTTTACTTCAAGCAAGTCATCAACGTCCAGTTTAGAAACATCCGGCATTTTCCGAAATAAAATATATACAATTCCCCCGAGTGAAACAACAATAAAAATTAATGGAATAATATTATACAGCACAAACGGCTTAGCCTCGCCCCGCCGCGTAGCGGCGGGGCGAGGCTATAAAAATTAAAATTGCTCTTTTAAGTTACGCGCAGATCCGCCTACGGCGAACCTGCGCGTTGAATTAAACTCATAAAATCGTCCCCCCGAATGCTCGCCCCGCCGACTAACACACCGTCAATATGTTCACGCGAACAAAATGACTTCACGCTCCGCGCACTGACGCTCCCGCCGTAAATGAATGAGAAATTCTGCACAATCTTGCTCGGATATAAATCCACAATCACCTGCCTTAACACGGCGTTTGTATGCTCCGCTTCTTCCGGATCAACCGCTTGCCCCGAACCAATCACCCATACTGGCTCATACGCAATAATCACCTGTGATGAAGTTCCCACCTCAATGCCTTCAAACGCGCGGTGCAACTGGCGAATGAGTACGCTATCTTTCTGCTTTTCTTGGCGCTGTTCAAATGTCTCTCCGACGCACACAATCGGTATCATGTCTTCTTCCAAAACAGTGCGGAGTTTTTTATTGATAACCTCGTCTGTTTCCCCCTGATATTGACGCCGCTCTGAATGGCCGACAATCACATATGAAACGCCAATCTCGCGAAGCTGGGCAGGAGAAATTTCACCGGTATACGCTCCGCTATCTTCAAAAAACGCATCCTGCGCGCCGAGGCCAATGGAGCTTGTTCTCATCACCCCTTCAACCGCGGCAAGCGCGATAAAGGATGGGCAGAGTACAATGCGCACGTTTTCAAACTCATGAGCAACAAGCTCACGCGCCACATCAATGCTCTCTTGATATCCGAGATACATTTTCCAATTTGCAATAATTAATTTGTTTCTTTTAAGCATATACGCGAATTTATTTCCATGTATAATTTTCAAATGTCCATGCCGCAAGCGAGAGCGCCTCATGATACCTCACTGCATCTGTGGGAGCGCCTAAAATAACAACAATAATACGTTCTCCATTCTCACTCTCCGCTGAAATTGCAAGGTTATACCTGCCTGCAAGCGTGCCTGTCTTTCCCGCAACAACGCTCAATCCATAGGGAGTATTCCCTAAAATCTGATTTGTTGAGGTGATGGTACGAGACACCGATGAATTTTCCGGATGAAACGTATAAGTCTGCTTTGAAATTATCTCGCTTACAAACGGCGTCCGCAATGCCTCCGCAAATAACCGCGCGGCAGAAATTGCAGTTGACGTATTATTCATATCAAGCCCAGTTGGATCTGTAAAGTGCGTTCCCTCTAAGTTCAACTTTCCTGCAAACGCATTCATCTGTTCCACAAATTCAGCGTCAGTAAACGCGGTTGCATGCACCAGGGCCATTGCCGCATTATTATCAGATTTAATCAAGGCAATATGAAAAAGATCCGATACGCGATACCGCTCGCCGCGATACACATTCACCTTGCCGCCGCTTCGCTCATCACTTTCTTGCATGGTGACGATGCGGCCAAAATCAGGGTTTGTTTGAAGTACCGTAAGTACGGTAGCAATCTTTGTAAGGCTTGCAAAAGGAACGCTTTCAAGCGGATTATGCGAGAACAAAACCGTACCCGTAGCAAAATCAACAACCGCCGCGGCACGGGACGTAAGCTTGATCCCCAAATTTCGCTCGTCATTTTTCACCGGAACCCTTGAAAGCTGAACTGATGCCCTAACGCCGTGTTCTATTGCGATGTGCACAGTTTTTTCTTCCAGCTCCTCGGGGAGACGCGCAAAAACACGCACTTCTTCGGTCCATGGAGGATTCATGGCCTGTTGAAGAACCGGCTGCACAGATTGCGAACCGTGCGGAACCATGGCAACACCGGCAAGTATGAAACTAATAAGAAAATCAAGCAACATGAAGTAATTTTAAAAAAAGTTTTCTTGCTCCTGTGAAACGCGCCGAAAATCCTGGCTCAAACGCGCATAATCTGGAAGCTCCTTCGCGGATGCAACCCCAAGCCACTGCAGAAAATCCATAGTAATTGAGTATACCTCAAGACCGCGTGTGCGGTCTACCTCCTTTTGCACCAATCCGCGAATCAGCAAGTTTCGCAAGATAAGGCTGCAATTCACGCCGCGAATCTCTTCCAACTCCGGCTTTGTAAGAGGTCCGCGATACGCAATAATGGTAAGCGTTTCAAGCGACGGCCGTGAAAGCTCGCTGGTAAGCTCGTCTTTATAAAATAACTGTGCAAGCCCTGCATGTTCAGGCGCGCTTGCCATCTGATATTCATCGTTATTTTTAAAAATCGCAATACCTCTTGTGCCGTTATACTCCTCGCGCAGCTCTGCGAGCGCCGCTTCAACCATTGTGCGCTCTTCTTTGGCAAGCTGCATAAGCTTTCGCACCGTGAGCGGCTTGGAGGACACAAACAGCAGAGTTTCAATTTTAGATTTGATTGACATAAAATTTTACCGACTACACGCGGAGTGCGATGAGTTCGCCAAAAGCGGCTTCCTGCATAATTTCAATTTCATTCAGCTTCATCAATTCAAGGAGTGCTAAAAACGTCACAATTACTTCAGAGCGGTCCCACACTTCGTGTAATAAACTCTGAAACGATACCTGCTCATAACCTTTCATTAAATTGGTTACATGGGCAATTTTTTCTCTGATGTTAAAGATCCGCTTGATCGTTCGTTCAGGAAGCACTGCTTTGCCTAAACGCGCAGAAAGCGATTCTGCAATCTCGTGCAAAAGCACTGCGCTTACTTCTGCTCCGGGGCTAAACCGCGGTTCCACGGCAATTTTTACCGGAATTTTCGCAAATGACCTTTCCCCATTCGCAAGCAAAAGCGCAACCTGATGAGCCGCAAGAGCGTACTGCCGATACATCTTTAACTGCAGAGCAAGGCCGCCCTCGTCTTCCTCTTCTTCAATAACCAAGTAAGGAAGGAGTGCTCGCGCTTTCAGAATCAGCAAACGCGCCGCGATCACTAAAAAATCCGCAAGTTCAGTAAGCTCAATATCAGAACGGCTCTCTACATAGGCAACGTACTCGTCGGCAACTTGCGCAAGAGATATTCCCGTAATATCAAGCTTTTCAGCCTCAATAAGCTGGAGCAGTAAATCCAAAGGTCCTTCAAATTGTTCCAGCTTGAAGTGGTACATACAAAGATTATAGCACAAAAATTTTGTGAGCTTAAAACACTTCCGTGACTTAATGGCCAACCGACAAATCCTGTAATAGATAATTTAAATTTGTTCTTGTCAATATGCCCCAATTTCTCTTATCATATCTATCAACAACCAGCCCAACTTGCCTTGTTCTTCCATCTGAAAATGTTACATTATAACGATAATGGGTACCATTAAATCTTTTCAGCGTCATAGAAATACCTATGTCTTTTAAATGATTAACCACCTCTTTCACGGTAGAGTCACGAACAACGGCCGGATATATCAGCTTTCGCACGACTTGAACAGGAACCGCGACACAGGCAGATGGATTATCTTTTTGTTCTTGCTCACCACGCTTCTTCTTTCTCTCTCTTTTACTGTGTGTACGGCGTTTTTTCTTTTTTTGTGGCTCACTTGGAATGTAACTCTTCGCTTGGACCTTCACTGTTTCTAACCTCTCTTGTGAATCAGGCGGAAGGAAATGTTCAGGAATATCAAGACAATACTCAATGTTCCCGCCCGACAAAAGATCTTTTTTTGTAAGCAATTTTAGTGCAGTTTCAGGTAAGATATCATAGGCAATATCAGCGTGAAGTCTTTCATAGTCCACAACAGACCCCAACTGTGCTGAATATAAAGCCGAAAGCAGGTCAAAGCGGAAACGCTCATACAAATGCGGTTTGCCAATATCTTCAAACTGCTGTTTCATGGATGACAAGTGAGAATCAGCGCATGAGATTTCTCCGGTCAAACCGTTTACTTTACATGTAAAGCCGTTGTTCATGATTGTATCGCAGGAAAACTGCTCTTTCTCCATTTCTTCCGTGTGAAAACGCGGGAGTATCTGGTTTTCTTCACCATTGCTGAAATCTACCATCACAAACGTATATTTATCTGCATCGAAAAGGGCACTCCTGATCGCTTCAGGCGCAAAAAACTTTGGATCATAAAGAGAAATACGTGCAGAATTTTTTGTTATACGTATCGGCATAATGGGTTTTGTATCGTCCCCTAACCTTTTTAAAAACTCTCCATTGTAACCCTGCAAAATATGGGATTCGTCCTCGGAAATATCAGGCGTTCTAAATAATTTTTGAAGCCCTTCTTTGCTGTACACGCTATATGCCCCCGGTATCTCTTTCTCTTTTTTCGTAAGATTATCAAAACCGTAGGATGCAATATTTTTATAGTTCACCTTGTAGGCAAAATCACAATCAAGCATCTTTAATAAAACAGCTTGCATGCCGTGGAGTTGTGCGGGGGCAGGGCTGATCAACCCCTTCACTTTCTCAAAAGTATCTTGTTCCTGACAATGCTTGAAAAGCTTTTCAGAAAGCACGAGAGCATTTTTCATAATGCTCTTATACGCATCTGTGTGCATAAAATGCTGATCTAACGCACCGAGCGTTAAAAGCGATAGCTGGTCTTTAAGGCGTTCCTTAATCAATGTTTGGTGTTTTTCGAGAAAATGGCTCATCACCGCGTCTAATGCTTTGTAGCTCTCAATGCCATCTATCTCTCCCTCAATGCATGCAAAAATTTCTTCAACACTCTTTGCATAAGAAAAAACAGTCTGCCCCTCTTCGCTGAAAGACTCAACACATTCTTGAACATCCTCACTGTCATTAAGCGAGATCAGCATTTCTAACCAATAATCCGCCAAATAAGCCTCCAAAATAGGCCGAATTTGAGCAAAGACGCCTTCTTGATAGGCCTGTATTTCTTTGTTCAGAGAATTGAGAAACTCTGCAACATCTTGTGCCAATGCTTCTCCAAAAAACTCCATGCCCTCGGACTCGCATAACGTAACCTCTTGGGGAGGTTGAAAAAATTTATCCACGTCTAATGCTTATACTTTAACGTTTTCAGGCTCCGGCACATCGTCCTCAAAAAAATTGTCGTTCATAATATAGTAATAAAAAAACAAAAAAGAACTTAAAAAAATAACAACTTTTTGAGGAGTTGTCAAATTCAAGAACGCAAAAATCCTCCCTGCCAATGGGCGTGAAAAGGAATTAAATCAACACACTGCGTTAGGGTTTAATAGAGGGTTTTATACAAATCAAAATTCTCTTGCAAAAATTGCACGGATTGGATCGTTTTTAATCTCGTTCACATACATAACCAGCAATTTTATCATGTCCGGGACTTTGAGATAATTTGTCGGCACAAAAGATGCTCTGTCGTAACTTTTAACCTCAAAATGGTCTTTGAGGGGCTTCCCCAGTTTGCCATGTGGTGTAGATGGTGTTGAGAAGTGTGCGAAAGTCGGAGATGGAGGATTTTGTGTTGTTAAATGAGCTGTTATTCATGGCTTAATTTTTAGTGATTGCTTAAACCTTGCTCTGAATGTAATTGTTCACTATGTAAAGAAATGTCGTAAAAATACCTTATTTCTTGATGCCATTCCGTACATCTTGGGCTTGTTGCGAAATGAACCAAACTGTCATTGCGAGGAGCGATAGCTACGAAGTAATCCTTTACTAAAGGCAAAAATAGATTGCTCCCGCCCGCTTCGCCGTGCGAAGCATGGCGGGCGGGTCGCTTCGCTCGCAATGACAGAAGATGTATTTCGCAACAGTCCCATCTTGTGTCATCCCCGCGAAAGCGGGGATCCAGAATTGTTGCTCTGTAGGCTAGATTCCTCCGCCTTAGGCGGACGAGAATGACACAGTGAGGAGTTACCCCTTAATTTATTGCCGACTTTTTGAACAAGTGACTGAGTAATATACAAAACAACGAGCACAAGAAGAAATATGAAAACAGACATAGAAACATCCCTATAAAAAATACTACTCCGACTTACCGTAGATTGAGGAGATATTGTAGCTTGTAGGTATAAAAGCATGGCACCGATGATAAGCAATAAAGCTTCCCCAATTCCAGTGATATATAAAAGATCTTTTCGTTTTTTTATATCGCTAAAACGCAATATGCCTGTAACAGCAAGTATCAAAACAAGTATATCCAAGGTAATGAGCAATTCTGCGCCAGGCTCATCATTGTTCATGGTAATGCTAAAATACAACAAAAACAGACAAAAAATATACCATATATATTTCACACCCTGAAAGCTATAAGGCAAAAATTTATAGCGAATCGCTTTTACGATGCCACTAATAATTTTAACAAGAGAGTAAATCATTGCTCCTAAACACGTATAAACTAGCCATGCGATGAACACCAATTCTAGATCACCATGTAAAGATTTCCATGCGAAAAGTATCACACTTCCAAGTACAATACCCCATAAGGAGAGCGACAGGATCAACATATCTTGAATAATTCTCTCAACAACTTGAATTTTAATTTTCATAGGTGCTTTATAGGTGTCTATGCCAAAGACACCACTTCAAATCACTGCTTCTACAAACTTTCTACCACCCGTATCCCCAGTTCATCAAGCTGGGACTTCGCAACCCCGGCCGGGGCGCCCATCAGCACGTCCTGGGCTTTTTGGTTTTTGGGGAAGTACATGACCTCTCGGATGTTTTCCTCGTCCGCAAGAATCATAATCAGCCGGTCAAGCCCGGAAGCGATTCCCCCATGAGGAGGCGCGCCGTAGGTAAACGCTTTGATCATATGCGCAAAATACTGCTCCTGCTCTTTTGAAAACCCAATAAGTTTAAAAATTGTGCTCTGCAGTTCTGAATCATGAATACGAATGCTCCCCCCGGCAACTTCATGCCCGTTCAATACCACATCGTGCTGAAGGCATTTTGCATTCTGCGGAGCAGTGTCAAGCAAGGGAATATCTTGCGTCTTTGGCGCGGTAAACATGTGGTGTGAAGGAGCAAAAAACTCGCCCTTTTTTTCCTCTTCAAACAGCGGAAAATCAACCACAAACGCAAATGCCAGCTCGTTGTTGTCAATCAGGTTGAGCCTTTTTGCAAGCTCTCCCCGGAGATTTCCCAAAGATTCCTGGACAATAAACTTATTGCCTGCACCAAAAAAAATGGTATCGCCTGTTTCTGCATTCATCGTCTTTACAATTTCTTCAGCGCATTGAGCGCCCAAAAATTTTATAATTGGCGAGTGCAGTTGCCCTTCTTCCCTCACGATGATATAGGCTAAACCGTGTGCGCCGAATTTTTTTACAAATTCTGTGAGCTCGTCAATTTCGCTTCTTGCAAAACTTCCCGCGCCTTT
Source organism: uncultured Gammaproteobacteria bacterium (assembly GCA_964531415.1). GTDB lineage: Bacteria > Patescibacteriota > Patescibacteriia > UBA9629 > CAZHCQ01 > CAZHCQ01. The sequence goes on along the minus strand of CAZHCQ010000115.1, from coordinate 10,088 downwards.
TGCGTTAATGGCGCGCACAACGCCTCCCTGTTTAATGGCATCAGCAAACACCTGAAATCCGCACTCCCGCACGTTCTCGCTGATATCCACAATTTCTAAATCAAAACGAAGATCGGGCTTATCAACGCCGTATTTGAGCATTGCAGTATCATAGGTAAGCCTCTGCCACGGCTTACACTTTATTTTCTTATGCGGCGCAAACTCTTCAACAAGCTTTGTAAACAAATCTTCAATCAAGGCCAAAATATCCTCCTGCTCTATAAAGGACATTTCAATATCAAGCTGGGTAAATTCCGGCTGGCGCTCTCCCCGCTGGTCCTCATCTCTGAAACACCGCGCAATTTGAAAATACCTGTCAATGCCGCCAATCATGAGAAGCTGTTTATACTGTTGCGGGGACTGCGGCAAAGCGTAAAACTGCCCAAGGTGAAGCCGAGAAGGAACAAGATAATCTCGTGCTCCCTCGGGAGTGCTCTTCGTCAGTATGGGGGTTTCAACTTCCAGAAAATTTACTCCGTCAAGATAACGGCGAATGAACGCGATAATTTTATGGCGTAAAATGAAATTTTTCAGCACTCTTTTTCTGCGCATGTCTATATACCGATACTCCATGCGCACTTCTTCATTCACCGATATTTCCTTGCCGTCTCCTTCCGCAACTTCAAAAGGAGGAGTTTTTGAAGTATTGAGAACAGTTACTTCCTGTGCTTCAATTTCAACTTCACCGGTTGCTATTTTCTTATTTACCATATCTTCCGGACGCAACACAACTTTTCCTTTTACCAACAAAACATACTCTGGGCGCGCTGTATTAACAACATCCCATGCGTGCTGTGCCGTCAACGGATTAAACGTAACTTGCGTTATTCCGTATCTATCACGAAGATCAATAAACACCACGCCTCCGTGGTCCCTTCGCACATGCACCCATCCGCACAGATGAACATCCATCCCCTCATCGCTCGCTCTCAATTGTCCGCAGGTGTGCGTTCGTAGCATAAGTAAAATCAATACTAGTAGAAAACTTCAGTGAATACAAGACACACCACTGCTCTTATGCGCCTGCGGGCATGAAAACCGATGAAATCGCATCTTTAAGCACATCAGTTCCCATTGCCCGCTCTTTGACAATATAACTGCTGATGTTTAAACCCTGAAATTCATTCTCTTTGTATGAAGGGTCTAAATTTGAAAAAACAATAACTGGAATATTCTGGTATTGTTTTTTGGAAGATCGCACTTTTCGCAAAAATTCTACTCCGTCCATTTGCGGAAGAATAATGTCTAAAATCATCAAATCAATAATTTCTGCTTCTAAAATGAGATCAGCTTCGGATGGATCAATCGCGATTCGTATATCATAGCCCCACTTCCGAATCTGAAAATCAAGTATTTTAAGCAGGGTTTGTTCATCTTCAATGAGTAATATTTTCTTCGCTGACACAGTCATACTCAATTACAGGAAAAACGCGTAGCCAATGGCATATCCAACCAACCGCTACGCTCCTCCTAAAATACTCTTTACCTTCTCTAATATTTGGTCAACATCTTGATCGCTCTTCACTAAATACTCTATTGCTCCAGCAGATTTTGCCGCATTCCTTTTTTCCGGATCGTTAAAGTTCGTCAAAATAATCACCGGGATCTCCCGCGAATCGCTTCTTTGCTTAATTTTTTTCAATGTTTCTATACCGTCCTCCCCGGGCATCAGAATATCAAGCAAAATTAAATCAGGCGTGTCCCCTAATTTTTCAATGGCTTCCTTACCGTTTAATGCAGTCAACACTTCATACCCAGCGACTTCAAATGTAATTTGAATCATCTTCAAAAGGGTCTGTTCATCTTCAACTACTAAAATTTTGTTCATTTTTTTACCGAGCTCATATAAAACGGATACCCCATCTCCGCTTTAATTGTGCTCAACATGCTTTGTAAAATTTCGCAGGCAGGCTATTTGACCAACCTCTCACAATTCAGTATCATTTTATCATACTTTCTGATTCTTGTCCCATGCCTATCTATAAAATTCTCTTTATCGGACCCCAAGGTTCTGGCAAAGGCACCCAAGCCGATATGCTTGGAAAAAAATTTGATCTGCCGCTCATTACGCCAGGCAATATCTTCCGAGAAGAAAAGGCAAAAAATACCGAACTTGGAAACCTTGTTGCCTCTTTCACGAGCCAAGGCCAGCTCGTTCCCGACGATATCACCAATGAAATCGTGAGAACTCGTTTGCTCTGGCCGGAATATGGCGCAGGCTTTATTTTAGACGGATACCCTCGCAATAGTATTCAAGCGAATGCGCTTTCGAGCATCACGCCGCTCACCCATGTGATTGAAATTGATATCTCTGAAGCAGAAACAATTACGCGGATCACCAACCGCCTCGTCTGTTCCCATGGGCATGTGTATCATACCCTCTACAAGCCGCCAAAGCAAGAAAACATCTGTGATATTGATTTTGAAAAACTCTCCCAGCGCGACGACGACGAGCTTTCAGCCATCACCAAACGGCTTGAAATTTATGGAAACGAAACAAAACCAATTCTTGAGCGTTATAAACAACAAGGCATCCACTATTATATTGACGGATCCCCGCCGATTGAGGAAGTAGCACAGGCAATTGAAAATATCTTTAGCTAATGCTTTTTTATCTATGATTAAAGCAAAACAAGATAGAGAAGCCATGGCGCAGGCTGGGAAAATTCTATACCGTATTCTCCACGAAATCAAACAAAAAGCACTGCCGGGAACATCAACGGCAGAACTCAATGCTCTTGCTGAAGCGCTGATGGCAGAACATCATGTGGTTTCGTCTTTTAAGAATTATCCCGGCAAAAAGTGTGCCTTTCCAGCGAGCCTTTGCACTTCTCTCAACGAGGAAATTGTGCACGGCATACCAAAAAAAGAAACCATACTCAAACAGGGAGACATTCTAAGCCTTGATCTTGGCATATGGTATACCCCAACAACCGGGAAAAAGGTCTGTGTGGATAGCGCAATCACCCTCGGCGTTGGGGACATTTCGGAAGTTGCGAAAAAACTCATCCACACCGCTGAACACGCCCTTGCAATAGGAATAAGTTGCGTAAAAGACGGAAATTTTATCAACCAAATTGCAAAGGCTATTCAAACCTACGTTGAAAGCCAGGGATTTGCTATTGTGAGAAATTTAGTAGGCCATGGGGTGGGATACAGGGTACATGAACCGCCAGCAGTGCCAAACTTTTTAGAGTCTTCAAAAAACAGCCACAGCGGACAAAAACTCAAAGCAGGGATGACAATCGCCATTGAGCCAATGATTACGGAAAAAAGTTTTCGCACCGTACAAAAGCCTGATGGATGGACAATCTCTACGCGAGATAAGTCCTTATCTGCGCACTTTGAACACACAGTTGCTGTACTCAAAAATGGGTGTAAAATTTTAACTTTGGATACATAATGCAACAACACGGTATGGGAGCGAACATTCTCGGAATTGATTACGGGGCAAAAAAAATCGGCCTTGCAATTGCTCATCATAAAAGCGCTCCTGCCGTAATCTTTGGCATGCTCCGAAACGATTCAAAGCTTTGGCATACGCTTACGAAGATCATTGCAAACGAGCATATTGGGGCCGCAGTCATTGGTATGCCGTATAATCTAAAGGGTGATTATACTGAACAAACAATGCTTGTACAAAAATTTTATACAAATTTTAAGGCCGCATACCCCACACTAAAAGTTTTTCTTGAAGATGAACGCTATACCACAAAAATTGCTTCCCGCCACGCAAAAGGGGGAAATGACGATAGTGCCGCGGCTGTACTCATTTTACAAGGTTTTTTAGAGCGTAATGCCCTATGATACTCTATATCATTATCTTTGTTTCTGCATTTGTGCTCGCTCTCATCATAACGCGGGGAATCATCGCAATAAGCAAGCGATATCACATACTTGACACCCCGCGCCTGCCCTTAAAAGCGCACACGAAAGCAATGCCGCTTTTAGGAGGCATCGGCATCTTTCTTGCAAGCGTTCTTATTTTTTTTATACTCCTCAAAATTGGCGAATTTGTTCTATTTCAAAGCCAGTTTGATCCGCTCTACGGACTTTCTCAAAACTATCTTGCGCGCGCCGGATTCCAAAAATCACTTATATCTTCCATTCCCCTGAAAAACCTCATCGCAATTTTTATTGCAAGCATTATTTTAGGAATTGGCGGTTTTATTGACGATCGATTCAAAATCAAGCCCGCACAACAATTCATTTTCCCCGTGATTGCAACAATAATCGTCATTGGCTCCGGCGTTGGCATTAGAACTGCCACAAACCCGCTGTATGAAATAGGGCTTTCCGCGATTCCCTTTTTTAACCTTGATGCCGTAAAATTTAAACTCATCACCATTGGAGGCATCCCCTATTTCTTCAGCCTCTATGCTGATAGTTTTACCTTTTTGTGGCTCCTTGGAATGATGTATACAACAAAATTCCTTGACGGCCTTGACGGGCTGGTTGCGGGAATCACCGAAATAGGTTTTATTGTGCTCTTTGCGGTAAGCATCATACTTTCCCAGCCGGTTGTTGGCATGTTTGCAATTATCCTCGCCGGCGCAACGCTCGGGTTTTTGTGGTGGAACTTTCATCCCTCAAAAATATTCCTTGGCGAATTTGGAAGCATCTGGCTTGGGTTTATACTCGGCACTCTTGCCATTATGGGAGAAGCGCGCGTCAGCATCACGCTCCTTATTATGGCAGTACCTATTATGGATGTCTGCTGGATCATTTTCCGCAGATTATTTTTTGAAAAAAAATCCCCCTTTCAAGGAGACAGGAAACATCTGCACTTTCGGCTTCTTGATAAAGGCTTCACACACCGCCAAGCGGTCTTTTTTCTCTACGCATTGAGCGCTTTATGCGGCGCTGTCGGCCTGTTTCTGCGCGAACGAGGCCGCATTTTCACCTTAATTGTGCTCCTCTTGCTCATGTTCCTCATCGGTTTTTGGATCACGAGCAAAAAAATTCCGCACAAAAAACAGCCATGAAACCAACGAACTTCAACTTTTGGGTTTTTCTTGCGATTGTCGTCATCATCATTGCATTTGCTTTTGCGAAATTTTTGAAATTCAACGAACGCCATCCAAAAGAGGACGTGGTAAAAATAAACGGCCATGAAATAAGCGTTGAGATCGCCGACACCGTATATAAAAGAGCAATCGGGCTTTCAGGGCATGAACCGCTCAATGATACGCAGGGAATGCTTTTTGTGTTTCCTTTCTCTCAAAAACACGCATTTTGGATGAGGGGAATGTTGTTTGATTTAGACATTTTGTGGATTCAAGACCGCACTGTTGTACATAAAGAAGAAAATATCCCGCATCTTAAAAATGATGGTACCGCGAACCTCACTCCTTATAAACCAGATACTCCAGCAAATTATGTGTTAGAACTTTCTGCCGGCACCGCACAAAAGCTTGGCATTGAAGTAGGAAGTGAAGTTGAAATCAGTTTATAAACTCCTTCTCCCTTTAAGCGCATTTGAGAGTGTCATCGCGTCTGCATATTTCACGTCAGCGCCCATGGGAAGCCCTAACCCAAGGCGTGATACACACACGTAGGAATCTTTGAGCTGATCCCGCAGATACAGGGCTGTTGCTTCACCTGTTGCATCAGGGTTCAATGCTAAAATAACCTCGCGCACCTTTTCATCCTTCACCCGTTTTAAAAAATCTGCGATGGTCAAGGACTCTGGATATATTCCTCGAAGCGTATTGATTGTTCCTCCAAGAACATGATATTTCCCTTGATATTCTCCTGTCTTTTCAAGCGCTAATAAATCAGTCGTTTCGCTGATCACGCACAGCAGAGAGCCGTCTCTTTTTGTATCTGAACATATTGAACATATTTGTTGTGCATTTAATTCCGCAAAAGAAAAACATTTTTTGCACGAGGCGGTCTTTTTTTTAACCTCCAGTAAAGCGCGGCTAAAATCATCAAGAAAGGAATCTTGGCGCTTCATTAAATAAAAAACGAGCCGCTCTGCGGTTTTTGGGCCAATCCCCGGCAAAGCAGTAAAAAACACCATGAGTTTTTTGATGGGAACCGATAATTCTGCGGACATGTAAAAATTTATTTATCAAATCCTGGTATATTCAGATCTTTATAAGATCCGTCCTTCATCATCTTTTCTGCTATTTTTCTCTGCACTTTTTTAATTGCATCGTTAAAGAGCGATACAAGTTCCTGCTCCAACCGCTCTTTTCTTGCAAGCTCCAGATAACTGCCGTCAACCGCGATGCTCTTTATTTCTTGGTTGCCATCTATCACAATTTTAAATCCGCCCCGCGAAACATCAATCACAACGTCCGAGAGCTGATTTTGAAGAGTTTTTGCCTTCTTGCGTAAATCGCTAAATTGCTTAATTTTTTGAAACATAGAAGTTCATAAGTTTATAATTCCGCCCCGCAAAGCGGGGCGGAACCTCTATAAATAAAGTAAAAAATCTTTTATTGTCTATAAAACTATGCCCTGTGCCTTGTGTCCAAATTTCTAAAACTTGCGGTTTCCTCTTTAAAAAACAGCTTCACGCCGCCAACCGGCCCGTTCCTGTGCTTTGCAACAAAAATTTCCGCAATGTGCAGATCGTCTGGCGGGCATTCTCCGCTTCCCTTATCCATCTTTTTTCGATAAATAAACATGACAACATCTGCATCTTGCTCTATTGAACCTGAATCGCGCAAATCAGAAAGCTTTGGAATAGCAGGGTTTCTGGACTCTACCGCACGAGAAAGCTGTGAGAGCGCAATGATGGGAATACGCAATTCTTTCGCAAGAAGCTTCAGTCCCCTGCTGATCTCTGAAATTTCCTGTACCCGATTTTCAGTATTTCTTCCCTCCATCAACTGAAGATAATCAACAAAAAGCACATCCAACCCGCTTTCCATCTGCATTCTTCGCGCTTTTGTGCGGATTTCCATAAGGTTCGCCGAAGAAGAATCGTCAATATAAAGCGCTACTTCAGATAAAACGCCCATAGCGTTTCCAATTTTGGGAAAATCCTGCGCATCTTCACTATCAGAAAGCTTTCCGGTTCGCATACGCCATAAATCTATGCCTGCTTCAGCGCATAAAATACGGTCAACAAGCTCTTCTTTAGACATTTCCAAACTTAAAATACCCACCTTTGCCTTCTCATGCACCGCCATATGCCGCGCCATATCAAGGGCAAGGCTCGTTTTTCCAACCGAGGGGCGCGCCGCAAGAATAATCAAGTTAGACGGCTGAAACCCGGCAAGCAAATAATCAATATCCTGAAAGCCGCTCGCAATACCGCGAAGTTTGCCGTCTCCTTTATGGAGTTCATCAATGCGCTCAAATGCTTCTGAAAGAACCGTTGAAATGGGAACAAATTTCTGCTGAAGCGACCGTTGTGTAATGTTATACAATTTTTGCTGGGCCGCATCAAGAGTGGTTTCAATATCTTCCTCTCCTTGAAAGCCGAGTGCGGCAATATCAGCGCCCACGCTGATGAGCTTGCGCAAAATTGAATCTTTTTTGACAATCTGCGCGTGCTGAAGGATGTGGCTTGAAGTTGCAACCGTATTGGTGAGTTCCGCTAAGTATGAACGGCTGCCAACAACTTCAAGCTCATTTGTTTCCTTGAGCCTGTTTGAAACGCTTAAAAGATCAATAGACTCTCTCTGCTCAAACAAGGCGAGCATCGCAGAAAAAATGATTCCATGCTTTTCCTTGTAAAAATCTTCCGGGGTAATCAAATCGCCAACCTTTAAAATTGCGTTATGGTCAATAAACAAGGCACCAAGCACTGCTGATTCAGCTTCAAGATTATGCGGAGGTATTTTTCCCAAAGAGTCGGCCATAGTAAATTCATACTACTCACTCACTTCAAAAAAAACAATACAAAACACGCTCAAACTCTCCCTAGATTATTCCCATATTATAAACACGCACTCTAGACGCTGTAATAAAGACTAAATTCGTATGGATGCGGGCGAAGGCGTATTTGATCTACCTCGTGCGATCGTTTATAGGCAATCCAACTTTCAAGAACATCTTTCGTAAACACATCACCGGCAATCAAAAATTCATGATCTCCTTCAAGGGCGGAGAGCGCTTCCTCTAACGATCCCGGAGCCGATTTCACTTTTGAATCTTCTTCGGTAGTCAAATGATATAAATCCTTATCTAACGGAGCACCCGGATCTATTTTGTTCATAATGCCGTCAAGTCCAGCTAAAAGCATAGCACTAAATGCAATATAGGGGTTACAGCTTGGATCTGGCGTACGAAATTCAATGCGCTTTGCTTTTTCCTCTTGAGAATACATTGGAATTCGTATTGCCGCGCTACGGTTTCTCGCAGAATATGCCAATTTTACCGGCGCCTCATACCCCGGCACCAAACGCTTATAGGAATTGGTGGTGGGGGCAATGAGAGCGCATAAAGCGCGCGCATGCTTCAATATGCCTCCAATATAATACTTTGCCGTCTCGCTTAACCCTGCGTATCCGGCAGTGTCAAAAAATAAATTTTTTTCTCCCTTCCATAAACTTTGATGCGTATGCATGCCGGATCCGTTATCCTCAAATAAAGGTTTTGGCATAAATGTTGCGGTCATACCGTGCTTTCTTGCGACATTTTTGACAATATATTTATAAATCATCATTTGATCAGCCATTTTGACAAGAGAGCAAAACCTCAAATCAATTTCACTCTGTCCGCTTGTGCCCACTTCATGGTGATGCACTTCAACCGCAATGCCTGCATTTTCCATTAAATCCGTCATCTCGGAACGGATATCCTGCAGGCTGTCAACAGGCGGCACAGGGAAATATCCTCCCTTGTATCCCGGGCGATGCGCAAGGTTAAACCCAGTTTCATTGAACGGGTCAACATCAGCTCCGGAGTGCCATATCCCTTCGCTTGAATCAACAAAGTAGTACCCGCAATTTGGAAGCTGGTCAAACCGAACATGGTTAAAAATGAAAAACTCTGCTTCAGGACCCCAATAACTGATATCCGCAATACCTGTAGATTGTAAATACAATTCCGCTTTCTTCGCGATAGAACGCGGATCTTTTGTGTACACCTCTCCGCTTATCGGATCTTTTATAATACAGATCAACACGAGCGTCGGCAGTTGCGTAAACGGATCCAAAAACGCGGTTGTGGAATCCGGAACCACGATCATGTCGCTCTCTTGGATATCTTTAAACGCTCGAAGGCTTGAGCCGTCAAACCCAAGTCCTTTTACAAAAACGCTCTCACTAAACTCCTTTGCGGAAACGGAAAAATGATGCCATGTGCCAAACAGATCAGAAAAACGCATATCAATGATCTTAATACCTTGATTTGCAATAAAAGAAAGCACCTCTTGTGATTTCATAATGATGTGACGCACGGTATAAAAACAAAAATCAGCCCCAAATTCCTTGTGTCCCTTTGGGCCGACTTTGAAACTTTACTCCCGCGTCATTAAAATAAATAAATAAAACTTTTTCAATGAAGCGTTTTTTTTACATTTTATAGTGTTCATTGTAATGCGGGATTACACGCGAGTCAAGGCGAAGTCTTGCCAATAATTCTCAATTTGGATAGTATACAAATAATATGAGTACAATCTCTAATACAAATACAATGGAACATTGTTCTGCTATAGCAGGGGTTTATAAAAATGGTTTTTTTAAGCCGGCAGTAAAATTGCCAACAATGAAAATCTCGCAAAAGGCTGTATTGGTGCTTTTTGAAGAGGTGTATGGAATAACAGAAGAATTAATTGCTTCTTCGCCGCCAACACGCAATCCAAAGATTATCATGGATGAGTTTAGAAAAACAGGAAAGTATAGCGAGCAATTTCTGAAAAGTTTAAAAAAAGGGTTAACGCGTTCTTCTTATTTTAAGTAGCATAGCATGGCAATACTCCCTTTACATCCGGACTTAGTTCACTATCTTAAAAAAAGACGGCTTGTAAAAAAGTTTGAGAAACAACAGTCATTGTTCATGGACAATTGGAAACATCCGAGCTTGCATACCGAGTTATTAGAACCAAAACAGATGAAAATTTTCAGTTTCCGCATTGATAAGCACTA
>CAZHCQ010000114.1:0-5507 GCA_964531415.1 uncultured Gammaproteobacteria bacterium | reverse complement strand
ACCATCACCTCACCGCTTGAAGGTTCATCAAGCCCGCCGATAAGGTGTAAAAGCGTGCTCTTGCCTGACCCGGAAGGCCCCATAATTGCCGCAAACTCGCCTTCTTGAATTGAAAGCGTTGTATTTGAAAGCGCGGCGACGGCTTCATTTCCCCTCTGATACAGTTTTGATACCTTGCGGCATTCAATAATCGTTGGCATAGTGTATAAGATAATTACTCTAGCCTATCAGAGAGAGCAAAAAATGCAACCAGTATCGTAAGATAACTATATCTTTAATCTTGAATATTAATTGTTGCTAATTTTGACCCCATACTGCATGTGATATTTATGACCCCTGATTCTGTGGGAGTGAATATATTCTTGCTGATTGTGCCGTTCATGGGAATAGTAATATTGTATTGTGGTATCACCCATACAGACATACAGCCGCCGAGCGGTACCTGATCGTCTATTGTTAATTCAATCGGCACGCCTTTTTTGGCGGTAAGTGATTGGGGATAAATACCACGTTCGCGCGAAACCTCAATGGTAAGTTTTTGCGTTTCCAGACAGTTGGCTATGGCAGGATCGCACGCAGGTTCCGGTGTAATCATGGGAGCAGAAGTTTTTGCTCCCATGATTCCCGAGGTGTTGGGTATAACGGTGAACCCCGAACCGCGCGTCATCATTCCCATACTGCAATTAAACGGAATATCCCCTGTTTGTGCCGGCGTAAAGGTAATCGTGGTAATTCCTTGAGGCGACAGATATTTGCTCATGCCTAAAGACGGCAGAACCAGTACTTTACCGCATCCTGCGGCATTACCTCCGTTTATGCGCCATTCAACGGGCACGCCCTCAACAACAGTAAACCGGTTAGGCGTATAGGTGTAGCCGCTGACCGTCATGTTCACAATTTGTTTGCCGTCAACGATCTGTACAGGAGAAACGCCCGATTGCTCGGCATTATTTGATTCCGATATGGAGCTGAATGCTGAAGCGAGATTGAAATTGTAGCCTGCAAGAGTTAATCCATTGTTTACGTTGAATAAAGACAGGAGGACAATAAGCACGCCTGCAAATCTTAGAAAGTGTTTTTGGAACACCCCTTTGGCAAAACTTGAAATAGCGCTCAGCGAAAGCAATGCAGGCAAAGTTCCAAGCGAGAATGTAAGCATGGTGAGGGCTCCAATTTTCCAGTCGCCGCTGGCTAAAACATATAACTGTAATGCCTGGGTGAACCCGCACGGCAGAAAGAATGTTGACGCGCCAAGAACAAACGACGCACCCTTGCTTTCTTTTGTACTCAAATCATGAATTTTGTGGCTGATGAATTTTGGCATTTTGGGGCTGAATCGCCTTAGCCACGGGAAAAGATGGAGTAACTGAAATCCGAGCAGAAGCATTACGATGCTCACGAGCACCATGAGGTAACCGTTTGCTCGTGGCGAAAGCGTCATTGCCGAACCGAGAGCCCCCGCTGCGGCGCCAAACGCGGTGTAACCCGCGATGCGCCCGATGTTGAAGTAAATATGCGGTTTGAATTTTTGAATCCCGGTGAGATCAGGGTGTGATTCGTTGTATTTTCCCGCAAGTCCCAAAAGCAACCCTCCTACCACAGCAATACATGAGGACACGGCGGCAAATAAACCGATCACGAAAATCAGGCCATAGCTCATGTGCTCCGATATGGAGAAATTTGGCAGCAAATTAAATTGTTTCAAAATATAATAGAGAGAAACAATCACAAGGAAAATCCACCCTATCTGCAGGTAATCTGTGAAGGTGTTTTTATGAGAAACTCCAGGAGAACTGCTGTTGTGATCATTCCATGAAGAAACCTGATAGCCGTCATCTCTCACGAGATTATTGAGCTGGCGCAGATTCGGTTCGCATGAACAGACAAGATCAGCCTTGCCGTTTGCATGGTTGATACGGACTTCTTCAATGCCGGCAACTTTTTTGAATTTTCGCTCTATGAGAACCTCACAGCTTGCACAATGCATGCCGTGAATCTTGAGTTTTATTTTTTTTAACTGCATAGTGTTCATGCATTAATGTATTAAATTATATAATATTTTGCTTTCGTACAATTTCGTTATATTCCGCAACCTTGTTGTTGGCGTTGCTGTTGCGGAACCGGTCCGCCGTCATCAACACCGCATCCGCTTCCTCCTCTGTTCTGCTGTTGCGGCTGAACGATTTGAGAAGCAATAGCGGCATACCCTCGTGAACTGGAGTAATCGGCCCCAAGCATTTCCTGCGGGTTAACATCTTTCCAGTCAACGCCTTTGCTTTTCATGTACGTTGCTATCGTGAGATAGTTGTTTGGAAACCAGTAAGAATTTACTGCTAAGGCGGTTTTCCACATATCTTGTTCGCTCACTCCCTGTGAAGCCATCAGTTCCAAAAGTCCAAGCATGGCCATTCCATGATTGCAGTCCGGAAAATGAGTTGAATTGCCGCAGCACGGCCTGTAGATGCCTCTTGATACTTTGTCTACAAGGCTTTGCTGTGTAGGCGTAAGAGTAAAGAATTGATGACGGCTGTAGTGGTCCATTGGATCGCCTTTTGCGATCGTCCAGCCGCCGGTAGACGCAAAATTGCCCGCTCCGCCATATTCTGGATTTGTCATCTCGCCTGTATCCAAAATGGAATTTTTACTTCCGAGACCAAGTGCCCACAATAGATTAAGCAGGTAGCCGGAATTACTGCTGGTCATTTTCAGTTTGCCGTTATTATCGCCAAGAAGCAGATTCTTGTATTCGTCCCCAAAGGTTCCTCTCTGTTCGTAAATGGCTTTGAATTTATCCGCGTCAATCACGCCTTCACGTACCAATTTCGCTCCAAGATCGCCCCATACGACAGGCAGTTCAACGCCTTGAGAAGGGAGAACTTTTCCTTCTAATTCTAACGTGGGACTTTGTTCCTGGGCGGATGCGGTATTTGTTTTTTGCGGTATGGCGGCTTTTAACCTCGTTGTATATACCCATGTGCCGGCAAGAATAACGGAAGAGATTACAATACTCCCGGAAATCAGGTAATTTTTTTTAAACGCAGGTTTAGAATTTTTTTCAGGTTTTTGATTTTGGTCGTCTTTCTCCATACTATCCATACTATTTATAATATTAGTAATTTAAATAATTTTAATCTAGTTTCTTATTCATCACGGCGATCGGCTTAGATGAAGAAAATTAAGATGCCGATAGTAATCATTGCAAGGCCAGCCCAAAATTTTACCCCCTTCATGTTTGACTTTTTCCATGCCTGCACCTTGTCCACAATTGTTTTGTCGGCTGTTATCCAAAGCACTGCCGCAAGCGGCAGGGTAAGAATTAAGTTGTAGAGTACGAGGTAACCGAACCCCCGAAAGTACGTAACTTGATCGCGAAGCAAACCGATTACCATGAGGTATGGCCCGCCCATACAAGGGAATTGGCAGATGCCCACCAAGAGACCCAACCCAAAGGCGGCAAGAAAAGACGTTCTTTCCATCAGCCGCCCCATTGCGGTGTGGAAAACAGACGGGATTTTGAGCTTGATCGGGAACTTCGGAAAGAACTCGTTCAAAATGTTGATCACTCCAAATACAATGAGAAGCGTGGCTCCGAGTTTGCCCATGAAATGAGGCGTGTCAAAAAGGTGCAGAACTTTAAGGATGCCGAGGCCAATCAAGAGATACGCTGAAAAAATCCCGGCAATATAGGCGCCTCCTATCTGAAGGATTTTTTTTCTTGTCATTTGTATGCCAAATAAAAATGCAATCGTGATGAGCAAAATTGAGAACGAACACGGATGAACGCTGTCAAGCAGTGCAGAAACCAAAACCAGAGGCAGAAGCCACGCGCCCTTGTTGCTTACATCCCAGATGAATTCAGCGGTCCACGAGCTGTGCTTTAACAGTACTATTCCTACAATAGCAACGGCTACGAGAATGAATAGGGTAAGAGTTTTTTTCATAGCCGTTATGGGGTAACCAATGCTTTAATTTCTAATTGGAGCTTGCCGCCGGACTTATCGGTAAGGGTGATAAATCTGTTAATTCTCCCAACACCGGCAGGGCCGTGTGCGTTTGGATCATAGATCACCCGAATAATGCGATTTTTTCCAGCCTTGATTGTTTCGTTGGCCGGCGGGACATAGCCCATACCCGGCATACCAAAAGGTCCCTTTGTTGCACCATTCGGCTCAACAATGAATGCGGTGGTGCACATACACGACGTTACAAGGGATGGAATAAAGATATCCGCGTTTCCCTGATTGGTAACCGTAAAGTCTTTTGTGACGTTGCCGTTCTTCATGGAAATTGTGCCGAAGTCATACAATGTTTCGGAAGCCGTGAGAACGCTTTTTGCGCCGGTATTTGCTTCAATTGGTTTCTGGGTTTTACTGCTCCACCACATAAGGCTGATAAGGCCAAAAACAATGAGAGTAACAGCAATAATTGTTTTATTCATGTTTAATAAGTAGAAGTTACTTAATTAAAGATGCAAACAAAAAGCCCTGCGGTGAGCATGTGCCAAAAGATGGCCGAACCAAACTTGGCAAATCCGCAAGACTTACATTATTGCCGGCGCGTAGATTTGAGGGTTGAGAATACCTTGAGAAAATTTTTCTATCAGCGAATTAAAAAGACGCAGGTGAGGATGCTGTTTTATATAAAGCCGAAAGCGCGGGGCCGCACGTTCGGGAAATTTCCAAAGAGGAATTTTAAAAAGGACACTCACCGTAATCAACACGACTGCCAAGAGAAGCAGGTCAAGTAACCCTCTGTTTTGCGGCAGGTTCGTAAGCATCCCTTGCCAAAGAGCAATATGTTCCGAAACATTCATTGTGCATACTTCCGACTGATCATTGAACAAACAGCCGCTCATGGCTGTGTTATGAGCCTGCATATCATTCATATGGTGAAGCAATCCAAAAATGCCAAACCACGAGAAAGAAACCGCGGCTATTATAAAGAGTATTTTTACAAATTTTTTATTGGCGAATGCGAAATTCATACGTAGGATTATAATAGCATTTTAAATGATAACATGTAAATGTGAGTCTTTGGAACTGTTCACTGTGTCATTCCCCGCCTTTTTGTTGGTTCAATCATTTTGATTGAACCATGAGTTTTTCCGCTGAATCAAGAAAATAAATGGGTTTAAAATTTTGTTGATCCTTTTTTCAGATAAGTTTCCATTAATGCTATATCGTTTCTATCTTTTTGGCGATCTATCCCATCAGCAACCCATCCGCGTTTTGCATTCAGAAGAAATTCAACGGTATTATAACGGATACGCTCTATTACCGTTGAATGGTTTAATAAGTCCTCAAACTGCCATGCTTTGCCAAGAACGTGCCAGTCTGTACCAATTTCAAACAGCTTGTCAATAAGAAGCTCTCTCCCGCGGATTTCTTTCTTTTCAAAACGCGCATTGCCGCAAAGCTCTTGATATTTGTCTTGAGTAACAACGACATCAAAATCACTATACTTGCGAAGAATGAGAGCATTTAAAATACCGCATCAAATCACCACCG
>CAZHCQ010000113.1:0-3792 GCA_964531415.1 uncultured Gammaproteobacteria bacterium | reverse complement strand
ACCATCACCTCACCGCTTGAAGGTTCATCAAGCCCGCCGATAAGGTGTAAAAGCGTGCTCTTGCCTGACCCGGAAGGCCCCATAATTGCCGCAAACTCGCCTTCTTGAATTGAAAGCGTTGTATTTGAAAGCGCGGCGACGTGTTCCGTTCCGCGCGTGTATAGTTTTGAGAGGTTTTTGCATTCAATAATCGTTGGCATAGTGTATTAAGATAATTACTCTAGCCTATCAGAGAGAGCAAAAAATGCAACAATCCGGCTTTTTACATGAGCATGTTACCAGCTTTCGCCGCCGCCCCCGCCTGATCCGCTGCTTGAGCGTGGCGAAAAGTAGTTTTTTGTTCTTTCAAATCGCTAAACACTACGCTGTTTCTCCAGCTGAAAAGAAGATCAAAAATAAGCAATGGATAAGACATTGCCGTCTTACCATCTAATTCAATTTATTTCTACTAAGTCTGCCAGAGCCTGGTATATATTGAGGGGATTTTCGGCCAAACGGTGGCATAAATATAAATACCACTCTTTTCCATAAGGCAGATACACTTGGGTTTTATATCCTTTGCCATGCATTTCCAAAAGAAGTTCTGGCTGGACCCCATACAGCATTTCAATTTCGACACATTCTTTCTTAATTTTGCGGTCTTTAATAAAAGCATCGGCATGACTGAGAATTTTTTCATCATGGGTGGCCAGAGAACAAAGATGGTTTATTGACAAAATGGTCTTCGTATATTTTTTGTATGCTAAATCCGTTTTCTCTCCCCAAGGCAACGCGAACTCCTTTGAAACTTCGTAGGCTCCTTTGACAAGCCTTATTCTTCCTGGTCTTTTCAATGCCTCCTCCATATCCTTAGCTGTGCGGTGAAGATAGGCTTGGACAGTTATTCCTACGTTGTCATATATCTCAGAAAGTTTATAGTATTCGTTCAATATATCATCTGTTCTGTCTATTCCCTCCATACTAATTATCATTTCAATTCCAACTTCTTTCGCTTTTTTTGCAAGTTCTAGCGCATTCTTATGTGCTAATTTTTTGTTGATGACCATTCCAATATGAGAAAGGTCTAAGGAAATTGAAGCATTACATTTTGTTTCTTTAATCTTTTCAATAACCATCAGAAATTCTTCTGTTGCCTCGTTGGCTGTCTTTTTGTCTCTGGTGCTTTCTCCCATGAAGTCAACTGTAAATAAATGTCCTTTTGAAGATATTCCTTGAGCAGTTTGGAAACATTCATCAAGTGTTTCTCCACCTATAAAGCGCATTGCGGCTTTCAAGATCCTTTTATATATAGTTGGATTTTGTAAAAGATACTCTTTTATCTTTTCGTTACGAGAGATTCTTCGAAGTGCCTCAACTGCTTTTTGTGCTACGTTGTCCATTTGAATTCATTATATCAAACCTAATTAGCGAAGAGAGCTCGTCCTGAAGCTTTTGAAAATTTTCTGATGCCCTTAATTGAGGATAATTTTCGGCAACAGCAAACAGGCTTTTTAAAGCTTGCGAAAGCATATTTTCAGCAGATGCACGTTCTGCTCTGCCCACGCGTTTTTGGCACGATTTCTTTTCCCGACTAACCCATTAAATATCCCGATCAGCCAGATCAGAAATAGTGCTATAATTGCAAGTATGATTATTTCATATATCATAGGTGTATTGGTTTATTTGACTTATAAGTAAATAAATTGTTTGCCTCTACTATAGCATGAATGGTTTTGTTGTAAAGCGCGCGAGGCGTATATGTAAGAGGATAAAATAGATCAAGACATTATGAACGCATCACTTGAGAACGCGCCAATTCCCTTTGAAGTAAAAATGAGCGCTCGGGCGCGGAGAATGCGCATTACCGTAGAGAGAAGCGGCCGTGTTGTGCTGACCATGCCAAAAGGCATGAAAGAGGCGCAGGGTGAAGCGTTTGTGCTTGAGAAAAAGCACTGGATTTTAAAAAAGCTCGCGTTTCTCAAAAGCCGTAGCCAGCATCAACGCGTGCCTCTTGAGGTGGGCAGTTTTCAGCGCTATAAACACAAAGCCCTTGAGGTAAGGGGGGGCGATGGTTACAATTCCAACCATTCAGTGCTTTCTTCCTCCTCTGTTTTAATCAGGGCAGGGATTATATCTTTAAATTTTACTTTTTTGGGTATGGGTACTGCCACTGTTGCATTGAAGCGCCCGCTACTTTGGAGCATATAGAGTTTAGATATCAGCATAGCGCGCGGGGTTTTTGGTTGAATATCGTGTAGTTGTAGCATGAAGGTCAGTGAATGGATCGCGTGGAGAAAAGTGTACATTTGGGCTTCGTAAGTTTTTAAGCCCATGATCCCTGCTATGATTTGCGTTCCAAGATCAGTGAATGTCATTTCATCTTTTTCAGCAAGTCTGTCTACTGGTTGGTCAGCTTTTGGATGCAAGCAAAACGTACTGCACAGTTCCAAGATAGGTTTGATTTGTCCCTGTTCTTGTTCTATTACATGTTCATACTCTTCAATATACGCACGCAGTGATGCTTGAGGGGGTTCTCCGTTGACTTTCGCGTTTTGTGATATTGCTTCTGCGGGGTGTACTCTTATAGAATCTTGAGCAGACATAGTAGTTTGTAAGTTTATAGTTGTTTTTGAAGATAACTCTCTATAATCTATGCAAGATGTTAGTATATTTTTGGTAATTTGACAAGTTTTTTCCTTCCGTCAACACCCTCGTTTTTAACAATTCGCCTCGTACTCGGCGGATGCGGTGGGGGAAGGATTTTTTTGGTGATTTTCAGATTGTGTTAGTATGGTTTTCATTTTTTCCATAAGTCTTTTACCGCGCTCGGCGTTTTTCTGTGGAATTAAGTATTGATAGGAATCAGGAGATATTTTTTTCTTGCCCTCTTTCTAATTATTTTCTATACTATCACCATGATAACAAAAAAGCAAAAACAGGTTTTAGATTTTATAAAGGAATATAGCACAAAGCACGGCTATGCTCCATCGCTTGAGGAAATCAAGCGCAAATTTAAGCTTGCGTCTGTTTCCACCGCACATTATTATCTCAAAAAACTTCAAACAGCGGGGCGGATTAGAAAGGAATTTAACCAGCCGCGCGCTGTTTCAACTATTGATCAAAAACAAACAATAGAAATACCAATTTTAGGAGCAATCGCCGCTGGAGCGCCGATTGAGGCACTTGAAGCGCCAAATGAAACAATCACTATTATTAAAGACGAATTGGGCAAGCAAGGCGTACAGTATGCTTTGCGCGTAGCGGGAAACAGCATGATTGAAGAAGGCATCTTTGACGGCGATATTGTGGTGATCCGCAAGCAAGAAACGGCGGACAATGGGCAAACCGTGGTTGCAATTATTGACGATAACCATGCAACACTCAAGAAATTATACCGCGAAAAAAGCATGTTTCGGCTTCAGCCGGCAAATCCGGCGCTTTTTCCGATTTATCGCAACGAGGTGGAAATCCGCGGCATCGTTGTAAAGATAATTCGCAATCTTGAACCGCACCAAGTGCGGGAGGAGCAGGGGGAAAAAGAGAACACCTTGAACAGTACGCGAGCAACTTTGGTGGAAAAACAAAATCATCACCAATCAGCTATCGCGGGTTTGTTTCCAGACACGCTTGCACAGCGCAAAAAAGAGTTTTTGAGTAAATTAATAAGCCCAAGCGGTAAAACAAAATATAAGCGGTATATGGGCGCGCCAATCCGCTATGCAGGCGGAAAAAGCCTCGCCGTTGGCTTAATAGTAGAGCATATACCCGATACCACGAAACGAGTTGTTTCACCGTTTCTCGGTGGCGGCTCGG
>CAZHCQ010000112.1:0-5702 GCA_964531415.1 uncultured Gammaproteobacteria bacterium | reverse complement strand
GATTTTGGGGTATCCCGTCTTTTCTGACTTCTAAGTGCAAATGTGGCCCGGTTGTCAGCCTGCCTGATCCGCAGGTATGGGGCGAGGCGCCTGAACGCCCGATTTGTTGCCCTTGTACGACAAATTGTTCTTCTTCAACATCAATGCGGCTTAAATGGCCATACACCGTGGAGAGATTATTTGCATGAATAATCATCACATATGCATAGGAGCCGGTGCAATTTTTGTCTCTTTGCACCTTCCCTACGTAGCCGGAGGCGGCAGCTTTCACTGCGGTTCCCTGCGCCGCTCTAATATCAATAGCCGGGTGTTCAAAGATAGTGCGAAATGGGTATGAAGGATCGTGAAAGTAGGCGGTAATAATGTTTTCTGGAACAGGCCATGCGAATTTTTCGCCGCTAAATGAATCTAAATTGTTCTGTAGTTTAGATTTTTCAAGAAGTTTTTGACGAAGTTGCTTGTCTAGCCTTACAATTTCAGCGTCAATTGACGCTTGTTCAGCGCGGGTTTGTTTTAAAAGGGTTTGATATTTTGCTTCATTTTTTTTTGTTTCATCAAGGAGTATGTTTTTTGCCGTTTTTTGCCCACGTAAGGCATTATTTTGTTGTTCCAGATCAACCTTAATCTGTTCCAAAATTGTTTTTTCTTCTTCAAGGGTTATTTTTTTTTCTTCAGCGTGGGCCTTGTTTTGTTTAATGCTCTCAATGTTATCCTCAATCGCGGCCGATATATTTTCTAGAGAATCAACATCCTGAAAATAGTCAGAGAGGGTGTCGTTGAGAACAAAAATTTCCAGTGAGGATGCTTTGCCTGTAATATATAAATCGTACATCAGGGCGGACATGGTGTTTTTCTTTTCCTCAATCGTGCGGTCAAGCTGATTAATGCCGTTTAGTATCACTGAAATTTTTTGCGTTGCGCCTTCTACCTCTAAATTTTTAAGTGCAATTGCTAATTTTGTTTTTTCAGCTTGCGCGTCAAGCTGCTGAATTTGGTTATTCAGCGTACTTGCTTGATTTTGATGAGATTTTATTTTCTTTTCATACGCATTTATTTGGTTTTTTAAATCATCAATTTTTGACTGCTGTGATTCAATTCCTCCTTTTATGTTGGTGATTTCTTCATCTATTTGCTTTACGTTATTTGCGGCATGTATGCTGTTTTGAACATGAAAGAAAAACGCAAACACAGCAATACCGGCAATTCCATAAGATACATATACTATTTTTTTAGTTTTTTCCTTCATTTTTGATTGATTTTGAGTTTTTCAGCTGCACGTTCAATTCTTTGTTTTGTTATATTGTAGCCGAGAATTTCTATTATCTCAAAAACATCCGGCGAGCGTTCTGCTCCAGAAACAGCCACGCGCAATGGCCACAGCAACTCTCCCGTATGTATTGTATTTTTTTCACATGCGTTTTGGAAAGTATCTCGTAGAAATGAAGCAGGGAGTTCTGGGTTGCCTTTTTGAGCATCTGCCAATAGCAAGAGCGATTTTTCAAGCATCTGAACGGTTATTTCATATTTCTGCGGGTTAGAAGAGAGCTTTTTCCAAATCAGAATGTGCGGTTCATACTCAAGCGTAGTTTCCCAAAAAAATGAGCTTAATTCTTTGATCTGCGCGCATGTTTCAAGCCTGTCTTGGAAGAGCCGTGCAATTTTTACCA
Source organism: uncultured Gammaproteobacteria bacterium (assembly GCA_964531415.1). Lineage (GTDB taxonomy): Bacteria > Patescibacteriota > Patescibacteriia > UBA9629 > CAZHCQ01 > CAZHCQ01. The sequence goes on along the minus strand of CAZHCQ010000112.1, from coordinate 4,035 downwards.
GCGTTTCATTATTTTGTAAATGCGGGCTCATCACAGAGTTTATCTTTTTTTGTAGATAAGGTTTGATTTGATCAGCAAGTTCTTCCGCGGTTAATTTTTTGATATAGCTGTTGTTGAACCAGCGCAACTTATCGTAACGAAACACGGCCGGGGATTTTTGCACATGGGCAAAGTCAAATTTTTCTATGAGTTCATTCAGGGTGAAAATTTCTTGCGTATCCCCTTCTCCGGGGTTCCAGCCTAACAGCGCGAGGAAGTTTACTAATGCTGAAGGGAGGTATCCCTGATCTTTGAAATCAAGCACAGATACCGCGCCGTGCCGCTTGGAGAGCTTTGATTTATCTTCTGCAAGCACAAGAGGCAAATGCGCAAATGCGGGTGGTTCAAAGCCAAGTGCTTGATAGAGAAAAACGTGTTTTGGGGTAGATGAAACCCACTCCTCCCCCCGAATGACATGGCTAATTTTCATTAAGGCGTCATCCACGACATGTGCCAGATGATATGTTGGAAACCCATCAGACTTCATGAGAATTTGGTGATCGATGAGCTTATTTTCAAAAGCCATCTCCCCCTTAATGAGATCATAGAATGCAGTTATTCCGGTATCAGGCATATTGAGCCGTATGCACGGGCATTTGCCCGAACTTAATTCTTGTTCAATATCTTGTTTTGAAAGATTTTTGCACTGCTTATCGTAAACAGGCGGTTGTTTTTTTGCTGATTGTTCTTTTCTCATCATTTCAAGCCTTTCGGGGGTACAAAAGCAATAATACGCATTTTTCTCTAATAATAATTTTTGGACATAATTTTTATACAAAGCCAGTCTTTGCGATTGTATATAGGGCCCATAACTCCCCTTTTCCGCCAATTCTCCGCTTTTATCAATATATGGCCCTTCATCTGGAATAATTCCAGTCCACTCAAATGCGCGGATCAGGGAAAAAATATATTCAGTTTTGCATCGAGCTTGATCAGTGTCTTCTATTCTAAAAATAAAATCCCCGCCGTGCTTCTTGGCAAAAAGGTAGTTAAAAAGAGCGGTTCGCAGATTGCCAATATGCGGCTCGCCCGTTGGAGAAGGTGGAATGCGCGTTCGGACTCTATTCATGAGGTTCATATTGTTTTGAATTGTTCCCTACAGATAAATTTATTAAATTCAGAAAGCGCCCGCTCTGCCGCAGTGCGCCTGATTGGTTCAATTTTTGCAAGGAGATCGTCTGCAGTTACCCATGAAAATCCAGTCAATTCATCCTCATCAAGGTGAAAGTCGCTGTCTTTCCCGCTAAATTTCATGATAAACAAATCCTGTACTTGTCCGCATTTTCCATATACAAGCTTTGACCAGCGTACCACATCTTTTTCTTTGGCATTTGACCATCGATATTTGTGTATGCGGGGAACACTGTGAAGTACTTCAAGCTTATCTGTTCCGAGCTCCTCTTGCATTTCACGAACCGCGGCAGAATGTGCATTTTCACCGTTTTCTATGCCGCCTTGCGGGAGCTGATAGAGAGAATCAGATTGGTCTCCTTCGGCTCGTTTTCCGAGGAAGAACTTAATTTCATCATTTTTTTCTTTAAAAATCAAGACGAGCGCATTTTTTCTATAGGAAAACCACATGCCAAAACGCCATTTCAGCACTGCAACCGGAAATAAAATCACTGCTGTGCATATTCGTTTCAATCGTTTTGGTTGTAAAAAAAGGCGGAACAGCCATTCTAGCCCGAGCATTCTTAAAATAAGAGGAGCTCGGCGTACTTTCCCTGAAATATAATCAAACGTGCCGCCAACACCCATTGCAAGGCGTATGGAGGGGATTTTTTTTAAATTTTGGTATATCCATTTTTCTTGATGCGGCGCCCCAAGCGCGACAAAAATGGCAGACGGCGCGGCTATATTGATTCTCTCAATAACGAGTGCGTCGTTTATATGAGTGCTTTTAATTGACGCGTCTGTTCCGGCGATTGTAAGCTTGGGAAAAAGTTTTTTGAGCGTACGCTCTGTTTTTTCTAAGACATTCTGCGTTGAGCCCAGCAGATACACTGATTTTTCAAGCCGTTCGCATGCAGAGCAGATTTTCAAGGTGAGATCAACCCCGGTAACCCGGTGGAAAAGGGGCTTTTGTAATATAAGCGAAGCGAGAATAAGGCCAAAGCCGTCAGGCACAAGAAGCGACGCTCCGCGCGAAATAGCCGTTTTGTAGGCCGCGTCTTTCTGCGCGAGCATCACAATTTCAGGGTTAACCGTTACCACAAAGTGCTGATCTGCTGATTGTAAAAATTCCTCTGCACGCCCGGTTGCCTGCTCCAAATTTACCTTATGAACAGTAACGCCTAATATATTTGTTTTGTTGTTAAAGATATTTGTTCGCACGGTTTTCTACGTTAAATTGCAAAAATAATTATTCAACCTTGCTGATAAGCCCGAGCTGGCGGACTTTTTTAAAGAGGTGCGCGTAAAAGAGTAAAGCAAGGAGCATATAGATAATATTCAAAACAGTTGCGTACCAAAAATGAGGCCATGAAAATATGCTTTGTGCGAGTACGCCTCGCATGCCTTCAAATACATGCGTGAGCGGAAGAAATTCTGCTATTCTCTGAAGAACCGGTGGGAGCACGCTTAGAGGGTAAAAAACAGCGGAGATCGGCTGAAGCAAAAACGCAAGCGAAAATGCGAGTATTTGGGTTTCAGTGCCATAGCGAAAAATAATTGCAGAAATAAAAATGCCGACGGCCCAGCCAAAGAGGAGCAGGTTTAAGAAAAATGGGATAAGGGAAAAACCAAGGCTGAAAATTTTAAATTGGTAAAAAAGAAACGCTAAAATTGACATATACACAAGCACAAACATGTTTTTGATGATTGCAACAACCACCCCGCCGATCAGATATTCACTTATTTTAAGAGGCGAAACAAAGAGGTTTAGAAGATTTCTATACCAGATATCTTCAAGAAACGCGATGGTAACATCCTGCTGGCTTCTTCTAAACACATTCCAGAGAATCACGGCTCCAAGAAGAAACGTGGCGGCGTTTGCCATATCTCCCTGGATTTTTTCAAGATACATGCTTAAAAATCCCCATAAAATAAGCTCAACCGACGGCCAGTAAATAATGTCCATCATTCTTGGAAGAGAGCGCTTGGAGTGGTACCAGTAATGTAAAATTATAGCGTTAATGCGGTGGAGTTTCATGGAGTGTATTATTGTTTAAAGGAAGTATGAGAGCATATATTAAAAATATCGGATGTTTTTTCAATCGTTTTAAACTTCCACTTGCCAAAACTGCCATTCAAATTTACTGCACGCACCCATTCTTTTGCTGAAGACCACTTTGCATCATCTTGATCTGTTTTTCTTCCCTTGACTTCCAAAATCAAATAACGATTATCGGAAAACTTAATTATGAAATCGGGAAAGTAAGTATGCAGTACTCCTTTCCAGAGGTAATAAATTTCAAAACCGAGATGGTCGTTTTTAACCCACGACACTAACCCCGGAATCCTATCGCGTTCAAACTCAAATGCTAAGCTTCCTTCCCATTTGCTATCAGCGACAATATGGCTTATCTGACTTTTTTGAACCGGCTGGGTTGGCTTGCTCGTATACCACACAAATGCGGTTGCGGTGCTTCTTATTGGCCGCACAGTGTCAAAAATTGCAACGGGATCTTTGGAGCTTGAGCTTTTAATGAACTGCCCCAAATGCTCCACAATTCTTTGCAGATGAAGAGATATGACTATCCGCTTGAACAATTCTGTATGCGCAAACGGTACTTTCAATATAAGTTTCTCTGACGCTATAAACTCATCAATGATTTTAAGCAATTGGCTGATATGGCTTGAAGGATCGCCTTCCCAATTTTCTTGAAACCGTTCGCGAAGCCGAACTGCGGCTTGGAGCTTGAGTGTTTGGAAACGCTTTTCTTCTCCAAATTTTATCAAATCAAGTTCGGTCATTCGGGTTATGTCTGGTTTGCCGTCAATAACTGGCGCAACTTCTACCACAGTTCGCGCGTCCTCGGTTGAAAGCTCAAGCGA
>CAZHCQ010000111.1:0-2963 GCA_964531415.1 uncultured Gammaproteobacteria bacterium | reverse complement strand
CGCCTTTGCCGCATAATGGTGCTGTTTCGCGCCAGAAATCGAGCCCCGTTTCTGACGCGGACGACGCATGGCTTTCAGGCACTACCGAAGGGCTCTTGGCAGTAGATGTGTACCAAACGCAAGAGTATCTCGTGATTAAGTCTGCCATTGCAGGAGTAACGACCGACCAGATTGATATCAGTATTGATAATGATATCGTTACCGTACGCGGCACACGATTGCCTGACGAAGACGCAGACGAAGAAGAACGGGAGTACTTGTACCAAGAATGCTACTTTGGAAGTTTTTCACGATCCATCATCCTTCCCGTAGAAATTGATGCTGACCGCGTTTACGCGAGTTTTAAAAACGGCATTCTCACGATTACTCTGCCAAAGCTAAAAAAACAAAGTTCGGTGTCAATAAAAATACACGGCGACGATACGTAAACCTACACCGCGATGGCTCCCTCCTCTGACACAAAAAAACACAAAAGAAAGTGGCCACTGCGATTTGCCACTATTTTTATAAGTGCGCTTGCTGTGTTTATGGTAAGCGCGCTCGCCGCGGCAATGGCAATTGAGCGCACATTTGAAGGGAAAATATACCCAGGCGTCTTTATAAATACCGTGCCCGCTGGGGGCATAACACCTGAAGAAGCAACTGCAATTTTAAACGGCTATGAAACACAGCTTGGCATCAAAGGAGTACGGTTTCTCCATGAAGATCATGCGTTTTCGCTCTATTCAACCTATACCGCCCTTTCAGACATAGACTTAAGTTATGAAATTGTGTCACTTGATAGTTCAGCCGCGGTACAGCAGGCGTATGCAGTTGGGCGTGAAGGAAGTCTCAAAGATCGCTGGAGTGAACGCCTGCATGCATGGCGAAACACAAAACGCATACCGCTGAGCTATAACCTTGACCGCTCTGCGCTCATCAAAATACTCCATGAAAATTTTAAGGCGTACGAAGAACCTGCGATTGACGCGCAGTTTAGCGTGACCAAAAACGGCGAAGTGCAGATCCGCGACGATGCGCTGGGGCTTGGGTTTGACTATGAAAAAGCCGCAGACAACTTCGCGGACGACATTATACATCTCTCGCTCAACGATATTGAGATGATTCAAATCATCATGCAGCCGAGCGTAAAAAAACAGGACATTGCACAGCTGGCACAGGATTTCACCGCATTTATAGCGGCGCAGGGGCCAATCACCCTGGCGTATGAAGAAAAAAAATTCACGCACACAATTGCCCCGGAAACCTATCAGGAGTGGTTTACCTCGCACAAAATCGATCTCGGCGCCTCAACGCTTACCTTTGACCCAAAAAAAATCAGCGCTTATCTGGAAGCAGAAGTAACCCAAAAAATCAAGGTGCCTGTTAAAGAAGCTCGGTTTCAGATTGAAAACGGCGTGGTGAAAGAATTTGTTCCAAGCGCGCGCGGGCTGGAGCTTGCCGTGCAAGAAACAACGGCTAAGCTCATTGCCGCCGTGTTTGAAAAAAATAATTTTGAAATTGCGATTGTGGCTCGCGTGATTGAACCGCAGTATACAACCGAAAAAACCAACACGCTCGGCATTAAAGAGATCGTGGGTATCGGGCATTCAAATTTTGCGGGGTCTCCCAAAAACAGAAGGCATAATATTGCTGTTGGCGCGGCCGCAATAAACGGCATACTCATTCCGCCAGATCAAGAATTTTCTCTCATCAGCACGCTTGGCGACATAGACGCAGAATCCGGATATTTGCCGGAGCTCGTTATTAAAGGCAACAAAACGCTTCCCGAGTACGGAGGAGGTTTATGCCAAATCGGCACCACGGTTTTTCGCGCAACGCTTGAAACTGGACTTCCGGTTACCGAACGGCAGAACCACTCCTATCAAGTACCCTACTACTATGAAAACGGCGTTTCCGGAACTGACGCAACAATTTACGGCCCGCATCCTGATTTCAAATTTATAAACGACACAGGGCGCCATGTGCTCATTCAAACCCGCATAGAGGGCGACGATCTCTACGTTGATTTTTGGGGCACACAAGACGGGCGCGTCTCAAAACGCACGGTTCCCGTGATTTCAAACGTACAGGCGCCTCCTCCCACAAAATATATTAATACCACCACGCTTGTGGAAGGAGAAAAGAAATGCACCGAACGCGCGCACACCGGCGCAGATGCAGAATTCACCTATACAGTTACCTACCCGAGCGGAGAAAAAAAAGAAAGAATTTTTAAATCCCACTACCGCCCATGGCAGGCGGTTTGCCTTGTGGGCATAAAGCCGGAAGAAGTAAAAATCGAAGATGCTGGATCAGAAACCCCCGAAACGCCGATTACGCCCTAATGCCTTCCATGGAAAAAATACCCAATCAAAAAATATATGAACAGCACGAAGCCATGCCAAAAGGCATTGCATTTGTGTTTTCACGCGGGGTAGAACGCAATGAGCACGGGGAAATTATAGGGCTTGATGAAAACGGAAAAGAGCGCCTTAATAAAGCAATTGAACTTTATATAGGAAGCTCACGGAAATCTTGCACTAACATTGTTAGTGCGTTATACTCCATACCCTCCCTATACATTACACTAAACAGCTAAATTTTCTCCCTATGACTACCCTCACTATACGCCTGAAAGAAACCCTAAAAACAGAGGCTACAAAACAAGCTGAATAGTAATATAATACTACTTATATGAAAATAGGAATTATTACACAACCAAACACGAAAGGACAAGTTGTGATTCCTAAAAAATTTAGGGACGCGCTTGGAATTAATTCCTCCGTTCAACTCAATATGCTCATACGCGGAAATGGTTTGTATATCTATCCAATTACGCATGTTATTTCGGTAAAAAAATCAGAAAATAGTTATAGTGCCATATTACAAAAAACAAAAGGCGCGTGGAAGGAAAATTGGGGCGCTATTTCTAAAAAAAGAAGGGCGCTTGAACTTGTTGCGTCGCAAAAAAGAAAACAAGT
>CAZHCQ010000110.1:0-9010 GCA_964531415.1 uncultured Gammaproteobacteria bacterium | reverse complement strand
AAGAACCAACACCGGCCCTTCGGTTGCCTTCACCGCTGTTTGCTGTTTGTTGTTGAGCGCAGAAAGTAAAGAGGACATGAGAGAAGTAATCCTATAAATTCAACCTCAATGAGATTGCCTATAATTGCCTGTAATTCATCTGATGTATTTTGTGCCTAAAAATGCCTATAAATTCAATCTAAATAGGATTGCCTATAATTGCCTATATAGCAAGAGCATAATAAGTACTAACCGAAGCTCCCTTTTGTTCTATAATCCCCAACTTTTTTAACTCTCGTAAATCAACGCTAATGGTAACGCGCGATACGCCTTTAAGAATCTTCCGGCAGTCTTTTATAGATAAGCGTCCTTTGAGCAAAAGATTGTCAATAATTTTGACCTGTCGAATATTAAGATTTTGAAATTTAATTCCCAGTAAGATGGCCTGGAAGCTATTTACAGAATTCCTAAAAAGGGGTGCGGCCAAGCCCCAATGTTCCATCTTCTCAAGCACAATATCTATGCCACGTCCATATTCTTCCAAATAATCCAAGTCCTTTAATCTGCCGGCGATAATCGCATTTCTGCTAAATTGGGCATCCTTTATGTTATCCACAGTAACGCCCGGCGGTAAACTGCCAGGATTCGCAATTTCCAATCTATCCTTGAAAATATACACGTGAGTAAATGTTTCGGTAATTTTATAATCTCGGTGGATTATAGCGTTGGCTACCAGTTCTCTTATTGCCTGTTCAGGGTATTCGTATTTTTCAACTCTTTTGGTCCCACTAATATGCGCGGTCTTTTTTATATTTCTCAAAATAAATTTATAAGATTCGTCTATTTGCTGATCAAGGGTTCCTTCAATGTCTATTTTATCAATAATACTGGATGCCGTGTCGTTTCCCGAAAACTTAACACAACGCACAACATAGCGTTCATAGGGGTATTTTGTATGAGGCGAGGACTTCGCAAATATGAGATATCCCGCAATGGTAGGTTTTTTATCTTCGTTAAAATCGCCGATAATGCCTATATTTTTGAGTAGCTCATCGTCAATTTTCGCAGACGCTCCTCGCCCCAAGTCATCTTCTCTCTTTCGTAATAGAAATTCAATCTTTTCATCAGATAAGTCATTGCGTTTGGTATTGGGCGCTTCCGATAAATCAAATTGAAATTGTTTTGAAAGCGCCACATAGGTTCTAAACTCATTATCGGTAAACGGCCGATTGGTGTGTCCTTCTCGCACATAAGCTCCGCGTGGTAATCCGACGGGTTTATAATAGCACGGCTTATATTCATTAGGGCATTCTGGCACATATACTGCCAACAAATTTTTATTGTGATACTGCATCAAATAGTATTTGGGACGTAAAAGAAAACTCATTTTGTCATTAAAGTATTCGATGAGTTTTTGTTGCATTCTATCAATATTATTACACCCCAATACTTCTATTTGTGCTTTCATTGAATCCTGTTGGACTCCAAATACAATAGACCCCCCTCCTCTTCGGTGACTCATGGCAGAAATCGAACGCCAAATATCCCTCGAAATATTATCCGTCGCCGTCTTTAATTCAAGCTCCGGTAATTCACTACTTATCTGTAAGGCAAAATCCAATTTTTCTCTTATGTGTTGTTCAGTCATCTTATTTCAACTTCTTAACCACGCCAAGTTTGCTGGTGCCTCAATTATAAATGCGGGAATCCGCCGGCAATTTTACCGATCATCTGTATGGTCATCTCTACGGAAGCATTTTTTGTATTCATAAACGAAACGCGCTTGCCAAATTCCTTGACAATCGGCGTTAAAAATTCATCACCCCATGAAGGTGTAAATGTTACAACGCCGCTAAAATCTATTTCTACCGGTTCATGCTCCATAATCACGCGAAGCGTGGGGAGATACGCCAAGTACGCCTCTTTGCCGTCTTGGCGGGAGGTAAGCGTTGTACCAAACTTTTTTATCTCTATGCGCATAGTTTTAAAACGAAATCATTGCAAGGCATCCGCGCACATACGTACGCGTGTTTACAATATGCAAGTCAGAATCATGTATTTTGAGAGTGAGAGCCGCATCACCTGTTTGGAAAAAAAGGTTCATTGGATAGTGCACTATTGACTCCCTCACAAACTTCAAACCGTTTCCCCTCGCTTCTGGTGCCCGGCCGGAAAGCACTTCGGTAAACGCGATACGAAGCGCTTCTTTATCATTCAGTATATCACCTTTGACATTTCGCAATGTTTGCAAAATCCCGCGCCCGCGATCTGCGAGCACTATAATTTTTTGATCTATGCGATAGCTGAAAAAAATACCGGGGATATCTGGCCAATTTCCAAGGTTATGGTCAAAAGAGTTATTCCCTATTTCCCCCGCGATGGCAATTATCAAAGGAAAATACTCTCGCACTTCTGCAACCTCCGCTATTCGTTTTTCCAGCCGCGCCAATTCGGTTTTAAAAATCATGCTGTTTGGGCAATAAAATTGCGCTTCTGGCTCTTGTGGTTTTTCGCGCATCCACTTCTTGGCAATCGCGAATAAGTCCTTGTGCTCAACCAAAAATTCCTCTATGGTTTCGGCGGCGTAATAACGATGCCCGCGTGGCTGTCTGCGCGCCGAACGCAGTTTGCCTGTTTTATCCCAGCGCCGCAGAGTGTCAAATGAACAGTGCAGTTTCAAAGCCACTTGTTTGATTGAAAGTAATTGCTCTTGCATATATAGGCATGAGTATAGCATAATATCTCAAGCTATGCAAGCTAGTGCTAAAACTATGCAAATATTGAATTTGATGCCTTTCAAACATCTTATCATACACCCCTGCCGCCCAAGTACATTTACAAAAAAATATCTATCTGGTATACTCCCAACTGTTTTAAAACCTCATACGAAGATGGTCAACCTTCTGCAAATTATATGTGCCGTTGTGCTCACGGCCGCTATATTACTTCAAGCTCGCGGATCCGGGCTTGGGAGCGCGTTTGGCGGTAGCGGGAATATTTACCGCACCAAACGAGGTGCCGAAAAATTTTTGTTTAACGCAACAATTGTTACTTCAATACTCTTTTTTGCAATCGCATTTGTAAACTCATTGGTGATTACGTAACAAAGGACAGTGGAGAAAAAATCATGCTCCACACCCCAAAACAATCCGCACAGAGGGCTCCTCTGGCTATCGCTTATTATTGAACGTCGTGGAATCACGCACTCTACACAACCTAATTTTGAAAGTAAAACATCGTATCACGTGTTCTCTTTCATCCCGTGCGCGCCTGAAACTGCCCGCATGGAAACAAATCCGCTATGTGCCGCGGTTTCTTACGGCAAAGGAAATCAAGCTCATTCAGCTCCTGATTTTTATTATTGTTATTGCGTCCGCTTTTTTAGGAACCCGCGCATATTTACACGCATCAGCCCTTATTCCAGATGACGGCGGAGAATACATTGAAGGGTTTGTCGGAGGGCCAAAACTGATTAACCCTTTATATACACGAACCAATGATATTGATAAAGACATCGCAAACCTCGTATTTTCAAGCCTCATTAAGCAGGCAGACCAGTCCGTCTCAAACGACCTTGCCGCTCGTTATGAAATTTCAGAGGATAAAAAAACCTATACTTTTTATCTTAAAGAAAATATATTCTGGCACGACAACGAGCCATTGACTGCAGAGGACGTTGCCTTCACCGCCAATGCAATCAAAGACAAAAGATACAACAGCCCTTTAAATGGGAGCCTGCAAGGCGTAGCGATCAATGTTGTGGACGAGGCAACTATTCAATTCATCTTGCCGGAACCCTTTGCCCCATTTCTCTCAAGCATGACATTCGGGATACTCCCCTCCCACATTTGGGGCACACTAGACCCATCAGCAGTGCCGCTTTCAGAGTATAACATCAAACCAATCGGGAGCGGGCCATTCAAATTTGAGTCGCTCATTAAAGAATCAACCGGAAAAATAAAAACCATTAAGCTTTCAGTATATGAAAATTATCACTTTAAAAAACCATATATTCAAAAAATAACTTTTAAATTCTTTGACAACTACGACGACGAAGTTTCAGCGCTCAATATGCAAAAAATTGACGGCGTCAATTTCCTTCCCCATGCGGATTTTATAAAAATGACAAACAAAGACATTGTAATCCGCCAAATTTCGCTTCCGCAGTACAGCGCTCTCTTTATCAACCAGAACAAAAACGAGCTTTTAAAAGAAAAAAAGATACGAGAGGCTATCGCGCTTGCGATTGATAAAGGCGCGTTAATTAACTCCGCGCTTGCGGGAAGAGGATCAGTTATCCATGGGCCGATCCTGCCCGGCTACCCCGGATATCATAAAGAAATCAAAAAGTATGAATTCAGCCCGGAAGCGGGAAACAGCATCCTTGATGATCTCGGCTTTCAAAAAATCCCCACCGCAGAGCACATCAAGACAATCCTTGAAAAAACAAAGCAAGAAGAGGAAGCAAAAAAGCAAGCGCGCATCAAGCAAGAAGTGCGCACAGCCGCAATTCCGCTCCGGCAAGGAGAATATGTTGCGCTCACGCCTGAAACTCCTCTTTTGCCGCAGGAAAATAAAAAACCGCAACAAAAAGCTGGTTCAGAACCAAAGGCAGAATCAGAGCCTCAAGTGACCACAAAAGAAAAGCTGGAAAAAGAGTTCCGCTACGCATTTGTGAGAAAGAAAGACGGACAGCTTCTGCGCTTGACCCTTACAACCGTCAACCAGCCGGAAACGGTTGAGAGCGCAAAAATACTGCAGAATTTTTTGGGAGAAACTGGCATCACTTTGAGTCTTAAAATCATTGAGCCCGAAAAAATCGTTACCTCAACCATTGAGCCTCGAGATTATGAAATTCTCCTCTACGGCATTATCGCTCTTGAAGACCCAGACCCTTACGCAGTATGGCATTCATCTCAAGCAAAGGCATCGGGCATCAACTTGAGCATGTACAGCAACCCAAAGGCCGATATTCTTCTGGAGGAAGCGCGCCGTCTTCAAGATGAAACGGCCCGCGCTGAAAAATATATTGAATTCCAAAATATATTAGCAGAGGATATTCCTGCAATCTTCTTATACAATTCAACATATTCGTATCCGATGCATAAAAAAATTAAAGGCTTTAACCTTAAAAAAGTAACAACCCCAAGCGACAGATTTGCAGAAATTACTGATTGGTACATTAAAACAAAACGAGAACTTCAATTTTAACTTCATGCCGAAGTGGTGGAATTGGCAGACACGCTAGATTCAGGTTCTAGTGCCCTTTGGGTGTGCGGGTTCGAGTCCCGCCTTCGGCACCAAAAAAACACACCACATAACAAGCTTTTATTTATTACTTAATTACTTATTAAATTAAAACGAAAAATAGTTACTATGACAAACGACTCTCAACAGAGAACCATCAGACGAAAATACAGCACCACCTATAGAGGCGCGAACGAACGGAGTGCACGTCCGCATGCGCCTGCCAGCGCACATGCTTCACCGCATCATGCGCGCCACGGCGCACGCTTTTTAGCGCACTCAAACGGAAACGCACAAGCCGACCTTGAAATGAAAAGACGAGATGCGCCCATTGTGTCGGTTGGAAAAATTCCAACGCATACGCTCCGCGTGTTTCCTCTTGGCGGGCTTGAGGAAATAGGCAAAAATTGCACTGCCTTTGAGTATGGCCCGGATATACTTGTGGTTGACCTCGGGATCATGTTTCCAGACGAAGAAGCCCCGGGTGTTGATTACATCGCCCCAGATACGCGCTTTCTCCAAGAGCATAAAGACAAAATCAAAGGGCTTGTGATTACACATGCCCATTTAGACCACGTCGGCGCGATTCCCTATTTAATTGAAAAGCTTGGAAGCCCTCCTATTTACGCAACCGAACTTACCGCCGCGCTGATTGTTGCCCGCCTTGAAGAGTTCAATTTACATACAAAAATTATCGTGAACGTATTTGATTCGCATGACGTTTTGAAAGTGGGCGTATTTGAAATTCAGCCGTTTCGCGTAAACCACAACATTCCCGACAGCGTGGGGCTTGGCATTAAAACGCCCATCGGCATGATTGTACACACCGGCGATTTCAAATTTGACTTTACCCCGCTCGCACAGCCGCCGACAGAATTCCATAAAATTGCAAGCCTTGGCGCACACGGCGTACTGCTCCTGCTTTCTGACAGCACCAATTCAGAACGCCCGGGCTACTGTATTTCAGAGCGGGACATTGCAAAAAACATCCTTGAATCTTTCAAGAATGCTCAAGGGCGCGTGGTAATTTCAACATTTGCGTCGCTTATCAGCCGTATTCAGCAAATTATTGACGCCGCAAAAGCAACGGATAGAAAAGTGGCAATCTCGGGAAGAAGCCTTGAGCAAAATTTAGAAATCTGCATCCGCCTTGGATACATTGATCTTGACGCCGCAGAATTTATTAAACTCAAAGACGTTGATAGATATGCAAACAACAAGGTCGTCATTGTATGCACCGGAAGCCAGGGACAGGAAAACTCCGCGCTGGGCCGCATGGCCAGAGAAGAGCACGCACACATTAAAATCGGCAAGGGCGATACCGTGATACTTTCCTCATCGCCTATTCCCGGCAATGAACGGTCGGTGCAAAATTTGATGAACCGCCTCTTTAGCTTAGGCGCACAAGTGATCTACGATAAGCTTCTTGGAGTGCATGTATCAGGACACGGCTATGAACAGGATTTAAAGCTCATGCACGCGCTTGTACATCCAAAATACTTTTTGCCGGTGCACGGAGAACGGCATATGCTTGAGAGACACTCGCAAATCGCCCAGGACCTGGGCATGGGCAAAAACAATATCTTTGTGATTGCAAACGGCCAAGTGATTGAATTCAAGAAAAAAATTACGCGCATCACCGGCCGCAGAACCAGCCTTGCGCCCGGGCACAAAGGATTGAACAAAGACCCGCTCGCACAGTATGATGATATAGAAGCATCCGTGCTTGAGAAGCGCCTTGATTCGCAATCAGTGATGATTGACGGGCTTGGCGTTGGAGATATCGGCAACGTGGTGCTCCGAGATCGGCAAGTGATGGCGCAAGACGGCATGGTAGTCATTATTACCACTGTAGATAAAAGAACGTATCAAATTATCGGCCAGCCCGATATTATCTCGCGCGGCTTTGTGTATATGAAAAGCTCCGAAAAGCTTATTTACGGAATCAAAAAACGCGTTACTGACCTTGCAAACGGCTATGACCGCAGAAAAATGGAAAATTGGGGACAGCTCCGAAATGTAATACGGGATGAAATCGGCGAATATTTATTCAGAAAAACTGAACGCAGGCCAATGGTTCTGCCGGTTATTATACAGGTGTAAAATTATGCAGCAACAAAAAAAACGAATTCTTTCCGGCATGCAGCCGTCGTCAAGCTCTCTTCATATTGGAAACTACTTAGGCGCTCTCAAAAATTGGGTTGCGCTCCAGAGCGAACCTGAATATGAGTGTTACTGCATGATTGCAGACCTCCACGCGCTCACGCAGGATATAGCGCCAGAAACGCTGAAGAAGAACGTCTATGAAACCGCATTAAATTATCTTTCCTGCGGGCTTGATCCAAAAAAGTGCGCCATTTTTATTCAATCGCACCTACGCGAGCATCTGGAGCTGTATTGGATATTCTCATGCCTCACGCCGATCTCCGAGCTTGAGCGCATGACGCAGTTTAAAGATAAAGCGGCGCAGAAAGCTGAAAACCCCAACAGCGGGCTTTTGATGTATCCGGTTTTAATGGCGGCAGATATTCTGATCTATAAACCGTACGGCGTGCCGGTCGGCGAAGATCAAAAACAGCATCTTGAAATAAATAACGTAATCGCCAGAAAGTTTAATAACCGATACGGCAAAACATTTGATGAAATTGCGTACCTGCCAACCGCAACGCCGCGGGTTATGTCTCTTTCTGATCCTTTGAAAAAGATGTCAAAATCCGCCGGAGAAAAACACTATATCGGCCTGACTGACTCGGCTGACGCAGTACGCGCAAAAGTGATGGGCGCGGTTACCGATGCGGGCGGAAACAGCGGGGAAACAAGCCCGGGCGTGTTGAACCTCTTTAACCTGCTCACAGCCTGCGGAGGCAACGAAACCCTTATTCAGAAATTTGAAGATGAACAAAAAAACGGCACCATTCAGTATAAACTGCTCAAAGAGGCTTTAGTAGAAACAATAATATCCATGCTTGCGCCAATTCAAAAAAAACGCGCCGAGCTTGAATCTGCGCCTGAATATGTGGCAGAGGTGCTTGCGCAAGGCACTGCCCGCGCCCGCGAGAGTGCACAGGAAACAATGAAAGAAGTGAGAGAAAAAGTGGGGGTTTAAATGCTCGCGTAATTTTTGCCAGAGAACTGAATCTGCATGCTTGTGCCGCATCAACATGTTTTTCATTGTATGCAAAAACTCGTCAAATGCGAGCGGCGAAATAAAACATCGCCTCTTTTCTTCAATTGCATCTTTAAAAAAAGACTCCACACGATCATGAAATGGGGAATCTTTATCAAGAAGATAAACGAGCACATTTGCGTCAATGTAACACTTTTTCATCGTATTGTTCCATGATAATCTCTTTGATTTTCTGCGGGGAAAGCCCACCAAGAGAGAACGTGCCGGAAACTTTTCTCAAATATGCTTTCTGTGCCTGTTTTTCTTGCAAAACTGATGATGAGCCGCCTGAATCATACAGAAGATGCCGCACGGCTTCGTCAATCATTTGAGCAATAGTTTTGCCTCTTTCTATGGCTTTATATTTTAAAGCCTTCATCAAATCTGGAGACAATGTAATTGTTGTTCGTACTTTTTGCATAAGTGCATATTAGCATAAATATGTTTTTGGTCAAATAACGCGCGTTAAGGCTGTTTCTTATACCTCGGCACACAAATTTTCTTTTTGTCATTGCCTGTACACAGCTCAAATGTGTCGTAACGAGTTGTAATAGCATATATTTTCCCCAACATCTCATCGTACGTTAAAAATTTATCAAGCGTTGCGGTGAAGCCTGA
>CAZHCQ010000109.1:0-3263 GCA_964531415.1 uncultured Gammaproteobacteria bacterium | reverse complement strand
GAGGGCGCCTTGGCTTTGAATGGGTTATGACGTATGAAGATAAAAAATAGGATCGGGACTGTCGCCAAATGAACCAAACTGTCATTGCGAGGAGCGATAGCGACGAAGCAATCCTTTAATTAAAGCCAAAATTAGATTGCTCCCGCCCGCTTCGCCGTGCGAAGCATGGCGGGCCGGTCGCTTCGCTCGCAATGACAAAAAATGTATTTTGCGACAGCGCCATGATTATACCAAAGCCATTCCTGTTATACTTTGATCTTCATCAAAAACCGAACACGCGGAATAAAAAAGTTGAAAGAATAGGGTTTTTGAACAGAATCCCATATACGGCCCGTTCGTCTAATGGTTAGGACATCAGGTTTTCAACCTGGTAACAGGGGTTCAATTCCCCTACGGGCTACCAGCACTGTGGCCGCTTGTTTAAACACAATATGAGAAAGACGCATTTTTTGATCATATTTTTGTTTACGGCAACGCTGTTTGCAACTGCCTGCTCGTTCATACCAAAAGACCGTAAACAGCAAAACGAAACAGAAAAAGAAAAACTCTCCATTGCCGTAAGCGTGTATCCTTATGCGCAATTTGCGCAAGCTGTCGGCAAAGATCGCGCCACTGTAACGATATTCAACCCGCTTGCGGCAGACGCGCCTGATGTGTTTCTTTACGATGGAAGCAATGCGGCGACGGAAGCCGAACGCTTTGCTGAAACTATGCGCGGAAACGGCGCGCTTGTAAAAAAAATACCGCCCGAGGTTTCAGACTATCCAGCAAGCGAGGGGTACTTATGGCTTGACCCAATCAGCGCCCAGCATATTGTAGATATAATTCGCGACATCCTCATTAACCATGATCCAAAAAATAAAAGCGCTTATGAAGAAAACGCCGCATTGTATAATGAAAAGCTTGAAGCACTCAACAGAGATATATTTCAGGGGCTTGCCGAATGCAAAACAAGAACAGCACGCGTTTTAGAAAACAACTTTGGATATTTTGAGAAACGCTACGGCATCTCTTTTCTTGTTACAGAAGACGAGAAAGAAAGGCTGGCGCTGTATTCTCTCGTTTCGCTTACGCCAGAACAAAAAACGCGCAAACAAGATTATCTGTCCGTCATGCGGGAAAATCTTGCTATTTTGCAAAAAGAATTAGGCTGTACGCAAGTAGTCCCCCTAGATTCGCCTGAAAAATAAAAAGCACGTTGCGCTCAATAACCTGAAGCAATTCAAAAGTTACACTTTTGTTGCCCACTGCTTTGCAAATGCATCGCGAGCTTGTTTAAATTCTGCGTCAGTAAGAACAACGGATGCATGGAGCGCACCGGAAAGCGACCAAAAATCTGCTTTGGGTATGGTGAGTTGCCCTTGGCTCGTTATCGTTGTAATGCAGTCCATAATATTCTCAAAAATAATAAAAAAAAATATTATTGAAGTTATAGTGAGTTCATTCTAAAAAGCCTTAATTTGCACATCTTTTCAAGTGTTATCAAGCCGCCTTTTGTGATCCCCGCGAAGCTTGTCCTCGAGCTTCATCGGGGAGCGGGGATCCAGGAGAAAAATCCACCAAACATGGGTTCTAGATTCCCGCTTTCGCGAGAATGACACAAAAAAATAAGTGTAACTCGCTATGAGTTCATTATTATAATACAGTCTGATAATGCGTGTGTAAACCTCACGTTGTACCAACGTGCAAGAACATAATCTTTGCTTTTTAGGGTATACTGAAAAAATACGTTCATCCTTAACATTCCTATGGCAAGGAAAATAATCAGCGAACAATATAGCAAAATGGCGCAATTTTGGAAGGGCTTTGAGCCGCCTGCCCGCCCGTCGCTTCGGGAACTTTTATTTTGTGATGAAAAAATTAAAAAGCTGTGCGTTAAAAATAAACAAAAAAAAGCGCTGATTTTAGGGGCTACGCCAGAATTAAGAGACCTCCTGCACATGAACGGCGTAGAAACCGTACTGCTTGACGCAAACAAAGCAATGCCGAAGGCCATGAATGAGCTTCGTTACTACAAGCAAGTCAGGGAAAAACTTATCTTTGGAAACTGGCTGAACATGAAAACGCTTCTCGGTTTAGAAAAATTTGATATAGTAATTGGCGATTTTCCCCAAGACAATATTCGCTTTAAAGACTGGCCCCGCCTTTGGAGCGGAGTACATGCTGTGCTTAAAAAAGACGGCATTTTTCTTGTAAGCGTTTGGAATCTCGCGTCTCCAAAACACGCCTCATGCCAAAATCTTTTTAAAAACTATCAGAAAAACCCTCGGGAGTTTGAATACTTTTATCACAGGACATCCTCTCTTTTACCTCTTTTCAATGAGGCCGGCGCGTATGATCCGCACACACATGAGCTCAATTTTCAGAAAGCATATGAGTATTTAAGCCAAAAAGCGCATGCGTACAACCTCTCTCAAAAAAAATTTCGCCGTTTATGGTTTTTTCCGGATAAAAAAACAATTGAAGACATGAAAACAATTTTCATGGTAACCCCTCCCCTTCGTACAACCATACAGAGCCTTGAAAAAGCGGGGCTGAAACTTGTGGAGCGCTTTGCCGATACATCAGCCACACACATGGAGATAAAAGAGTATGTATGTTTAAAAAAACTTAAAATTCCCATCACCCATGATTGACCAAACTATACAATCGCTTTTAAGCCTTAAAAAGAAAGAGGCGTGCGTGTATCGCGCGTGTTTGGAGCTTGGCACAGCAACAGCGAGCGATATCTCTAAAAAAAGCAAGGTTGAACGCACACATTGCTACTCCATTTTAGAAAAACTCATCCTCGCCGGCCTTGTTATTGAAACCGAGCGGCGCACAAAAAAAATGTATTCCGCGGAAGATCCGGAACAAACTTTGCATGCGCTTAAAAACCGCGTACAAACATTTGAGGAAAGTCTTCCGGAATTAAAATCAATCTATAATCGTTTGGATGGAAAACCAAAAGTGCGGTTTTATGAAGGCAAAGACGAAATTATAGCTCTGCATAGAAAAATCTTGGAATCCGGCGAACACGAAATGCTTTTTTGCGGATCGCTAGATGATTTGAATAAAATTATTACCAAAAAAATTTGAGCATGCTCGTTCAAAAACAGGTTGACGGCGTTATTGCCTCACAAGTATTTTTGACTATCCCCTCAAGAGAAAAAAATGCCGGGTGAAGTAACCACGATGGAGTTTCAAGACACGTTTTGGAACCTGTCAGACTATATGCAGTTTATAAAAGCCGGCGGTTTTGTGATAGAAGACATTGCCGAGCC
>CAZHCQ010000108.1:0-5667 GCA_964531415.1 uncultured Gammaproteobacteria bacterium | reverse complement strand
GTTAGAATGTAAGTATTTTAGCCGTGTTGTTTGACAGCACACGCAACAGGCGACTGAATTTTTTTGGCAAGGATATATACTGATGTTCCAATGAGCGTTATGCTTAAAATACCAAATTCAATCCCGCGTAAAGGTAACCTGCTCACCAATGCGGAAGCGGTGGCGACACCAAAAAACGAATACAAAACTACCGAACCGCACGCTGAACAGCCAACGCCCAAGGTACTGACAATAAGGCCAAATCCGCTTGCGCCCGCCGCGCCTTGAATTGCCATTCGTCTTTTGAAATAAAAAACAAGCATGGCAATGTTTATGCCTGCCAGCATTGCCACGGCAACAATCATGATCTGTGGCGCGAGTGTCAAATTAGTCGCAAAAACTCCAAGAGATGTCCAAAGGATTTTCAGCCTTGCCGTCCAATCAAAAATATCCGAAGACAAGGCAAACCAAATAAGGCGATAACTTGACAGCCAAATAATGCCAACCCCAATCATCGCGGCAAAAATGAATGCGAGTACACTATAGCGGGGCAGGCGAAAGACTTCCTTGAATGTAGAGAGAATGACGTTCTGATGCTTCATGCTTACTTCTGTAATGCTGAATCAATAATTGTTTTCAGTTGTTCGTAAGGCACAGCTCCAGAAACTGGAATTTTTTCATCGCCAACAACGACTACGGAATACGGCGTACCCTGCCCGCCTGCGGCCGTTGCCTGATTCGCCTGATCCTGCACTTTTTGCGCATACTTGCCGGAATTTAAACACGCTTCAAATTGCTGGCGATTGATTCCGACATCTTCGGCAATTTGAGGCAATTGCGCCAAGCCAAGATTATTATTGGACGGCGTGATCTCAAAGAGACGGTCAAGGTATTTCCAAAAACCTTCATTACCGGCAAGCTCGCCGGCACACTCGGTTGCTTCGGCTTCCTTTGGCGCTTTCGGATGAAGAGAGGTCAAGGGGAAGTGGCGATACACCCAGTTCACATCGTCTGGATATTCTTCAATTAAGCGCTGCATAGTCGGGTGGAAACGCTTGCAGAACGGACATTCGGTGTCAGAAAATTCTACCACCGATACACTGGCGTTCTTCGCTCCTTTGATCCAGTCTTGGTCTGTTATTGCGGCCAAACGAATTTCACCGCTCGGTTGAGGAGCGAAGTCACCCTGCGTTGGATCTCCCGCAACTGGAGCATTCTTTGCAACAGTGTTCTTGCCGAGCGACAGATCGACGCCGCTGAAAACGACAGCCAACAAAATAAATAATCCAATAACAGAAATTGATGCGACAGAAACGCCAATGCCAATAATAAAATTTTGTTTGGGAGTGAATTTTGAGAAGAAAGAATTATCGTTCATAAATAGTTGTTTAATTAAGGTAAATCAGCAAAATAAAACGAGCGGGTAACGGAAGACACCTCATAAAGCCTCCCGTTGAGGAGGCCATTTGACAAGGCTTGCACAAGAGGATCAAAAAGTTTCTTGATCGCATTTCGCGCCTTGTACACCTTGGCAGAAAACAGGTTTTGATTTACCTCGAAATTTCGGAATCGTAACGTAAACGAGATGAATCCCAGTGACAGAAGAAGCATGCCTAAGAGAACAAGCACATCATCCGAAGATCTGTGCATAACGATAAATGTTTGTTGCCACTGTTGCGCATGATCCCCGGCGTCCATATGGTTGACGGACGCGTGTGAAGGCGCAGGAACACAACAGGACGAAATGGCAACATGAGGGTGCTGAAACCCAATGTTCAAACAGACAAATACGGCAACCACAAATGTTGCCGCGATGAATGAACTAATGAATTTTTGTAACTGTTTTAACATGGCAATATAGCTTGGGGCTACAAAATCATATCACACATTTTTGGGCTTTCAAACAGTCTGTATCAGTCCATAACTTTGTTGGAGTTCTGGCGACTTTGTTGTCATATAATTTTTAACTTGATACTATCCACATAGAGTATACCATTTCCACCACTCTATGATTCATACGCTTCAAACGCCTGTTTCAGATCTCACACAAATTGGAAAAGTAACTGCTTCACGGCTGAAAACTTTAGGCATTACAACAGTGCGCGATTTGCTTTTCTATTATCCGTTCCGCTATGAAGATTTTTCAAAAACCGTTGCGATTGCGCAGGCACACGCAGAGGAAACAATCACCGTGCGAGGCACAATTATCGCAATACAAAACATCATAACGCCGAGGAAACGCGCAACGCTTACCGAGGCAATGATAGAAGATGAAACCGGCGTGATCAAAGCGGTATGGTTTAACCAGCCGTATCTTGTACAAACCTTGAAACAGGGCGATGAAATTTCGCTCTCCGGTAAAATTTCCTTCGGCACGTACGGCATACAGATGACCTCGCCGCAGTATGAAAAAATTGCGCGCGCCGGAACAAACACGGGAATCCTTGCGCCGGTGTATCCGCTCACCCAAAATCTCACGCAAAAACAACTGCGGTTTTTAGTAAAGCAGGCTCTTTCCGCTCTGCCTGAAATTGAAGAGTATCTTCCAGAAACGATCAAAAAACACCATGCGCTTTGCGATCTTCACTACGCCCTTGCGCACATTCACTTTCCAGAAAACCACTCTGCTGTTGTGGCGGCAGAGAAACGGTTAAAATTTGATGAGCTGTTTTTACTGCAGATGAAAGCCGCTCTTTCGCGATCGGCAGTACAGCAGTACCGCGCGCCCCGGTGCGTATTCAAGGAAAAAGAAACGCGCGAATTTGTACACTCGCTCGGATTTGCACTCACCAGCGCGCAGAAAAAAGCCGCATGGGAAATTCTCAAAGATATGGCAAAGCCTTCTCCCATGAACCGCCTGCTTGAGGGCGATGTTGGAAGCGGCAAAACTGTTGTGGCGGCAATGGCGTGTTTCAACTGCGCGCTCAACAGCTACCAAGCAGTGTACATGGCGCCGACGGAAATTCTCGCACGGCAACATTTTGAATCTTTCGTGTGCATGTTTCAGAGGAGCGAAATTTCAGTTGCGCTCTATACGCGCGGGCAAAAATGCTTTGCACAGAAGGGAAACGCGGATCAGCTCACTCAAAAAAGCCTGCTTGAAAAAATTTCTGCGGGAACCGCGGATATTATCATCGGCACGCACGCGCTCATTCAAGAAGATGTTTCGTTTCATTCAGTAGGCATTGCGATTGTAGATGAACAGCACCGATTTGGCGTTGAGCAGAGAAAAAAATTGATAGGTATGGGCGAACCAATATATCCGCCCGGGCAGAGGCAGGGGTCTGCCCCTACTATAAAACAGCGTCCGCACTTTTTATCAATGACCGCAACACCAATTCCAAGATCTCTTGCGCTTGCGGCGTATGGAGACCTTGACCTTTCGGTGCTTGATGAAATGCCGATCGGAAGAAAGACAATCATCACAAAATTAGTGCGCCCGGAAAAAAGAAAAGACGCGTATGCGTTTATAGAAACACACCTAGAGCAAGGACGGCAGATATTCGTGATCTGCCCGCTCATTGACGAAAGCGATACGCTCGGCGTGAAAGCGGTAACGCAGGAGTATAAAAAAATCAAAAACGATATTTTCCCGCATCGCACTGTTGGCCTTTTGCACGGAAAACTCAAATCATCTGAAAAACATGCTACGCAGAAAAAATTTGCAAACGGCGAGGTTGGTATACTGGTTGCAACGTCAATTGTTGAAGTGGGCGTGAACGTGCCGAACGCAACTATTATGATGATTGAAGGCGCAGAACGCTTTGGCCTCGCCCAACTGCACCAATTTCGCGGACGCGTTGGACGCTCTGTTCATCAATCATACTGCTTCTTGTTCTCTGATTCTCCAATCCCAGCGATATGGGCGCGGCTCAAGCATGTAGAAAAAATTACGAGCGGGTTTGAGCTTGCCGAGATTGATCTAAAAATGCGCGGATCCGGCGAGATGTACGGCACAAAACAATCCGGTATTCCAGAATTAAAAATCGCCACGCTGGCTGATTACCCTCTGCTCAAAAAAGCGCGCGAAACCGCGCAGAAAGTGAGCGCGGCTCACCCCTCTTCGCTTCCGCCCGCCCTCGCACGAAAAATTGCGGAACTGAAAGAGGAAGTGCATATGGAGTAGAGTGTAGGGGAGGGGGGAATCATGCCTCACTCAAACACGAGCAATCCCGCCATAACCGCACTGCCGAGAATAAATAAAATAACTTGCATATATGATTTTGCGAGATTGTCTTCTTTTTGAATCTCTGGGATAAGGTCAGATCCTGCAATATAAATAAAGCAGCCGATCGCAAATGGAATCAACATATCGCTGATTGCATTCATATACACGTGCGCCACAAGCACTGCAAGCGTTCCAACAATTGCCGCTGTTGCGGAGAGAAAATTAAAAAGCAGTGCTTTGCGTTTTGAAAAACCGCCGTAAAGAAGAACACCGAAATCTCCAATCTCTTGGGGAATTTCATGCAAAATAATGGCGATTGTCGTGGCAATGCCAACCGGAATGCTCACGAGATAACTTGCGCCGATTACCATGCCGTCCACAAAATTATGAATGCCGTCGCCGATGAGGTTCATCACCGCAAAAGGATGCGGATGGTTTTTCGTTGTGGGATAATGGCAGTGCCTCCAATGAATATACTTCTCTACAATCAAAAGAAACACAATGCCGATGATGCTATATAAAGACGCCATTCGGTCCCAGCCGCCCGAACCAACGCCGGCCTCCGGCAAAAGGTGAAAAAATATATCACCAAAAAATGCCCCGGCGGAAAAACTCACAAGATACAAAAGCACCTTTTTCAGCCGTTCACTATTCAATGATAAAAATGCAACACCAATGAGTGAAATGAGGCTTACAAGCAAAACGCTTGCGAGGGCATAGAGTGAGGATGGTGTCATTGGTGTAGTGTACCTGATAAGTAGGGGCAGTTTCAACACGCAGGAGAAATTGCCGCCGATTATCTATCCATTACAAGCTTTTTAAATTCCCCCTCGTTTAAAATTTTTATCTTCAACAATTTTGCCTTATCAAGCTTACTGCCGGGATTTTCGCCCGCAACAACGTGCGTAACGCGTGTGCCGATTGTATGGGCAACACTGCCGCCTCGATCCCGCACAAGGCGTTCTGCCTCATCGCGCGAAAAGCCGTTAAGCGCCCCGGTAAACACAAATGTCATGCCCGCTAAGAGCGAATGCTCCGCGTGCGCCTGCTCCTGCTTTTTTATTTTCACGCCGTTTTTAAAAAGCTTTTGAATGAACTCAAGATTTTCAGAATTTACAAAATAGTCGTTAATGCTTTGAGAAATCACCGGGCCGATTTCAAAAACAGACGATACATCTGCAACTCCAAGCGCCGCAAAATTGCGGCCAAGATGATGGTTCAGCATATACTCGGTAAGGACACGCGCAGTCTCCTCGCCAACGTGCCGTATGCCCAAAGCATAAAGCAAACGCGGCTGGTCAACCTCTTTGGACTTTGCAATCGCATTGAGAATATTCTCCGCCTTTTTTTCTTGAAATCCTTGCAAAAAAAGCAGGTCTTCCCTGCGAAGCACAAATAAATCAGAAGGATCTTGCACAAATCCGTTTTTGGCAAGCTCGGCTACAATGCGCTCCCCAAGCCCCACAATATTAAACGCCTTTTTGGAAACAAAATGCAGAATACCTGCCTGCGCCTGTGCC
>CAZHCQ010000107.1:0-6405 GCA_964531415.1 uncultured Gammaproteobacteria bacterium | reverse complement strand
CAGCTGTCGTGAAAATCGCGGGAGGTTCCGGTTTTTAGAGCATAGTTTTTTTGAGAGAGCGTGAGGTTGCTTATCAGCCCGAACTGTTCAATGCCTGCTTCGCGATCCGAAAGAATGCTGTTTATAAGCTGAACCATATCGCTCCGTGCGACGCGTTTTTGCGCGGTGATTATTTGTGCGTGCGGAAGATCGGCAAAAAGAGGGGCGTTATTCTCAAAACCAATAATCACCGGTGCAAGCACGCCCTCTTGCGGAAAAATCGTAAAATATGCTGAAAGCGTTAAGAGATCCATCTCAAGCCCGCCAAGCGCAATGCCGAGTTCATAATTTTCAAGCGGCTGTATCGGCTGAAAAGCGAGGTCGTTTTGTAAAAATGAGTAAAAGTTTTCAAGCCCTACAAATTCAAGCACTTTCACGCTTGGCACATTGAGGCTGTTTGAAAGCGCGCGGTGGAGGGTTACCTCCCCCCTGTATTTTCCGTCATAATTTTTTGGATAAAAGCCAAAGCCGCTCCCAGTTTCATATTTGTATTCTCTGTCTTTTGCAAGCGTATAGGGACGTGCTCCTTTTTCAAATGCCTGAAGGTAAATGAAGGGCTTTGCGGTTGAGCCGATCGGCCGCGGGCTTATTGCCATGTTGATTTGGTATCCGTTTGTAAGCGAAAACGGATCAGGAGAGCCGACAATCGCAAGCAGTTCATTTTCCGGAAGCTTTAAAACTACAATCGCGCTGTTATTTGCGCTTTGTAAGGAGGGCAAAAGCAGGTTTGTTTTCATCATTTCGCGGAGTTTTTCGCCTAAGGCTTTATCGGCCGTGAGAGAGCACTCGCGCGTGCACTCTTTTGAAAGCCCCTGGAGCTCAAACCATGTTGGGCTTTTACGGTTTTCGCGAGCGGCGCTCTTTGAGGAAACAGGTACTAGCGATGAAAGTGCGTCTTTTGAAACGCCGAGGCGAGCGGCAAGGCCGGGGAGCGTATCTACAGACAAGGCTTCGCGCCGGTTTTGGGAAGAAGGCCTGCCGATAAAAGAGAGGAGTTTGATAATTTCTGCGTCGTTTAAGGCGTCTGGCTGTTTTCCAAAGTAATATTCGCTTGCCTCGCCAAGCCCTTGCGCGAGATTGCCGAAGTATATGGAGTCTGCATACATGCGCAGAATTTCTTTTTTTGTCAGGTGTGCTTCAATGCTGATTGCATAAACCAGTTCACGCAATTTGTTTGCAAAAGTGCGTTCTTGTTCGTTTTTCAAAAGAATTTTTGCAAGCTGTTGCGTGATGGTGCTTCCGCCTTGGCGCGTGCCATGCACCGCCCAGCCGTACGCGGCGCGCGCACTGCTTAGCGGGTTTATGCCAAAGTGAAAGTAAAAAAAGCGGTCTTCTTTTTTTAAAAGCAATTTCTCAAACCGTTTTGGAATTTTTTCAAGCAGGCGGCTGTAATATCCTGCGCTGTTTTGCTCTATCGCGATAAGCTCATGGGAGCGGTCAAAGATCATCCGCGAGTGTGTTTTTTCATACTGCCGCGTCATTTCTAAAGCGAGCGGCGCAGTGAACATGAATATGCCTATCGCGGTGCACGCTGTAAGGAGAACAAGAAAGGCGGTAATTTTAAAGAGTCTGTGCTTCATAAAGCCGTTTGTTGCGCGTTTTATTTGACACACGCACGGCATTCATGGTAAAAGAATAAGCTGTTTTTTACAAGAACATACACTAAAAACAAATTTTTTATTTCATCGGTGTTTGATCTTTTTTCCCCTCCATCGTCAATAATCTCTTTATTCTTTCTATTTTGCCTTCTATATACGCCTCTGTTCCAATATCTCTTCTGTGAAATAATTCTCCTTTGATCTCGTTCATTGTAAGCTCGGCCTTTGCTTCAGCCTCCTCAATGGTATCGCCAATCCCCACACTCGCAACTGCGCGTGACCCTGTTGTGTAGTATAGTCCATCTTCTCTTTGTTCAACGCCGCCGTAACGCAGGGCTTTTTTATCCGTTACGCCAGATACGTCAATAAGTTTGTTTTTTACCGGTTCATCGGGATATCCCTCTGGAACAGCATATTTGGCTACGGTTGCTTTATGCAGGAACAGCTCCGATGGAAGTTGATCAAGCTCTCCGCTAAGCATGGCTTGAAATATTTTTACTAAATCAAAGTCCAAAAGAGCAAGTACGTTGAGCGCTTCCGGGTCGCCAAAGCGCGGGTGGTCTTCAATAAGTTGTATGCCGCTCGCAGTTTTCATGAATCCGCCGTAGAGAATGCCTACAAAAGGCTCGTCCGGATGATCCCTCATGAGTACATCAATGGTTTTTTGCATAATAGCACACGCTTTGTCGGCGTCCTCTTTGGTTACAAAGGGGAGCAGTTCGTCTGCACACGAATAGCTTCCCATGCCTCCGGTATTTGGCCCTTGATCTCCCTCATCTTTACGTTTGTTATCTTGTACAAGCGGCATGCGAACAACATTGCCCTTGTTATCGACAAACAACATGAACGAAAATTCCTCTCCTACAAGTTTTTCTTCTATAACAACTCTTCCTCTTTGTTGAATACACTCTTCCGCATAGGCAAGCCCTTCCTCTACCGTTTCAAAATGATCTCTGCTCACTTTTACTCCTTTCCCTCCGGTAAGCCCAGGTGGTTTAACAACGAACTCCTCCAGTAACTCGGTTCGAACATAATTCTCCATCTCCGCCATAGACTCAAATACCCGATATTTTGGGCATCCTTCAATTCCTTCTCTTTTCATCAAGTCTCTTGTATAGCCTTTGTCTGTTTCAAGCAAGGCGCGTGCTTTGGTAGGGCCAATGCAGGGAATGCCTGCTTTTCCGAGCTCGTCTGCGACCCCGGCCTCAAGAGGCGCCTCCGGGCCGATGACTACAAAGTCAATTGCGTTTTCTTGCGCATACTTGGTAATTGCCTGTGCGTCAGTAATATCTCCGATGTGTAGTTTCGATGTTACCAGCTTTGCAATGCCCGGGTTATTTGAAGTGCCGTAACAGTACAAAGACGGATTTTGGTCTGATAGGAAAAACCTTTCAAATAGTGCATGCTCTCTTGCACCGGAGCCAACAACAAGTATGTTCATAGTAAAAAAGGGTGAGATAAGCTTGAATAAAACAGCTCACCATAGCAAAAAAGCGGTTTGGTTGTCAAGAATTGTTCTATGGTGAATCTCGCCTTGTTGACACTCACACGGTCTTCATGGTAAAAGGATAAGCTGTTTTTTATAAGAGGATAAGAGAAATTATACACTACATTTTATGGAAAAATTCCTAACGGATATTACTCAAGCTGTGGAAGAGCATGATCAAAGGACTGAACAGATTAAAAATCATGAGGGGCTGGGAGGCATTTACATCCTTACTTCTTGGAAGCCATCGCGTGTACCGGGACAGTTGCAGATAGCTTCCAGAGAATCGGTTCAGTACTTGAAGTTTCATCCAAAAAGCGATGTCGTTACCGTACGCCTTAAGAATGGCGGGCAGGCAGGAGATGTTCAACTAAGAAATCTCACTCTGTGTACTGATCCTGAAGAAATACAAGCGTTTCGCGAAGCCTGCAAGGATCCGTTTAAAGTGAATGAGAGGGTGATCCTTACGGACGCAGGCAGGGAGTACGTTTTTGAATATTTATTAAAGGATGTTTTTGTGCTTGAAGCTACGTTGAAAACATTGTTGAGCAATGCAATGAGTGAGGGCAAGGGGTTTAAGGTTATACGAGTCCTTGGCAACGCGATCAGTATTGAGGTTGTCCTTTCTCTTCCTGGTGCGGATTTGAAAACGAACAAGGATAAGAAGAGGTACCGTATTCCTATCGGGTTTGATGCGGTTTCCTATCTTGTCGCCAAGCGTATTAAGAGGCCCGATCTTTCTTAAGCCTAAACATTATATACAGAGGATTCTCGCGATAATGCGTAAAATAAGGTTTAATCTCTTCTGGCATGTTTTCCTGCGGTTTTGGCTCGGCAATGTCTTCTATCACAAACCCGCCAGCTTTTATAAACTGCATATAGTCTGACAGGTTCCAAAACGTGTCTTTAAATTCCATGGTTGCCTCTTCCCCCGGCGCTTTTAAAATTACATTGTAGATAAAGCCGCTTTGAAAATACGAGAACTCATTTGGAAAGTGCAGTTCCAAAAAATGATCACGCATTTCGTCTCTTCTAAAAAAATGCACGTCGGTAAAAATGAAAAAGCCGTTTGGCTTGAGTATCTTTGACACTTCGCTGAATATGCCAGCAATTTTTTCTCTTGAAGGAATAGTCAAAAATACTTGTGAGGCAATAACGCCATCAACGCGTTTTGGGATGAGCGCGCTTAAATTTTCAGCATCTCCCTGAATAAAAGGAATAGCGGGATAATAATTCTGCGCACGATCAAGCATGTTTTTCGCTTGATCAACGCCAATGACGTCAGCTCCCTGTTGTCGCAAATCATTGGTGTTATGCCCAAGTCCGCATCCAAGATCAACAATGGACTTTCCTTTTATATCGCCTGCCATGTCAATCAGCGCGGGGCACAGAAAAAACTTGCGGCGAAGTTCATAGAGCGTGTCAAACTCCGAAGCATACTTTTCCCAGTAATTTACCTCATGGTTGTGTGATACATTTTCCACAAAAATTTTTCTTATAATTTATTACATAAATAAGGTTAATGAGAGGAATAAAAAAGGTCAATACAAAAACCATATTGTGTAAAAAAACTTTCACAACATATACATTAAACGATTATTGTACGCTTGCCCACATGATCTCAAAAAAGCGCGTGAACATCACAGACATGGCCTTGCTTTCAATCTCAAGGCCTATTGTTTCATCGCTTCCAGAACAGACGGCAACAGTGTGCCCGTAAATATAAAATGTTGAGTCAAAAAAGTAGCTGTCGTTTAAAAAACGTGTTTCTCGGAGAAAGTAGCGGTCGTTCTCTTTATATTCTCTGTTTGCTGGAGTATCAAACGTGAGCATGCGCAAGCGCATCTTTTTTTTGACCCTCATAAGTATCCAATACTCATCACACCATTTTTTGGTAATAATTTTATTCAAATCATCTAAAGATCCGCAAAAAAGCATTTCGTGTTCTCCAGATCCCAAGATTTTTCTATGGAGGGCTACAATTTCGTCTTTGCCTTCATAAAACCGTACCTTTGGTTTCCCCTCCAAAAGGTTATAGATTGATTTTAATTCTGGAAGACTTTCTTCAAATGTTTGCACCTGGTTTTTCAGCGCGTGAAAAGTTTTTTCTGGATCTTCTGCGGAGTAAACTTTTTTTGTACGCCGCTCGGTTTCAATTACAAGCCCGGAGAGGATAAGTTTTTCTAGAATGGAGTAGCAATGCGTGCGTTCAACCTTGCTTTTTTTAGAGATCTCGCTTACGGTTGCCGAGCCAAGCTCCAAACACGCGCGATACACGCACGCCTCCTTCTTTTTAAGCTTAAAAAGCGATTGTATGGTTTGGTCAATCATGGGTGAGGAGAATACATACTTTCTTGTCATTATATCGTAGTGGCCTTTTCTGTGAAGCCTCAAAAGCAAAGATTATTTTATTGAGCGTTGGTATAATGCGAGGTTGACATACGTATTATTAAACTATATTATAATGACAATATATTTTTATTATTATTTTTGAGAATATTATGGACTGCATTGCAACGATAACGAGCCAAGGGCAACTTACCATACCAAAAGCAATTCGGAAAATTTTTAACATTTCCGGCGCGACAAAAGTGCGTATTCGCGTGCAGGATCAAAGGATTGTGGTTGAGCCAAAAGCAGATTTTTGGTCGCTTTCCGGTGCGCTCCATTCATCCGTTGTCCTTACTGATGCAGAACTTAAACAAGCTCGCGATGCATTTTCAAAGCAGTGGGCGGGAAAAGTATGACTTTTGATGTGTTAGACACAAACGTATTAGTGCGATTTTTAGTTGGCGATAACCCCGCGCAGAAAAAGCAGGCAGAGCAGTGGTTTAAAGAGGGTGAAAGCGGCAAGCGGAAAATTGTTGTTTTCCCGATTGTCGTTGCAGAGGCAAGTTTTGTGCTGGAGTCATTTTACCAAAAACAGCGTGAAGGTATCGCCGACGCGTTTGATATATTTTTAAGCCAGCGATGGCTTCATGTATTTGAGCGCGACGCGCTTTTATCGCTGTGGCAGGAGTATTTAAACGGATTGCATTTTGTGGACAGCTTTCTCCTTGCGTGGGCGCGGTTGAATGAGGGAAATATTTTGACGTTTGATAAACTGTTGGAAAAACGCAGTGTAGAGAAATAAAAACAGGCGCCTTCGCGCGCCCGAATTTAGAGTTGGTAGCCCGTAGGGGAATTCCAGCCAGAGGCTGGTCACCCTTTGGGTGAGAACCCCGCGGATGAGTAATGGAGGAGAGTGATAGAGTTGGTAGCCCGTAGGGGAATTCCAGCCAG
>CAZHCQ010000106.1:0-6847 GCA_964531415.1 uncultured Gammaproteobacteria bacterium | reverse complement strand
AAAATTGCAACAATGGTGGAATCGTATTTAGACCTTTCGGACTGGAAAGTGAGAGAAAACTCTAACATGTCGTATTCTCTCCAGGGTTTGAATAATTATATTTCTTCCGAAATAACGGCAGAGTACTGGCTAGGCAGTATTTACCCCTATGAGGTAAGTTTCGCACACAGGAGTGGAGCGTTCCATATTCATGATTTGCAAGTGCTTGCCCCTTATTGTTGTGGATGGGACTTGAAGGATATTTTGATATCGGGATTTCGCGGAGTGTCGGGGAAAATGGAGAGCAAGCCCGCGAAGCATTTTCGTGTTGCGTTGGGGCAGATTGTGAATTTTTTCTTTACGCTTCAAGGCGAATCTGCCGGGGCGCAGGCATTGTCCAATTTTGATACGTACCTTGCGCCGTTTGTGCGCTCTGATGGCTTAAATTATGCGGAGGTCAAGCAGGCATTGCAGGAATTTGTGTTTAACTTGAACGTGCCGACGCGAGTTGGTTTTCAAACGCCGTTTACAAATTTGACGTTTGATGTGCGGGTGCCAAGCACTCTGCGTGATGAGCCTGTGGTGGTAGAAGGTGAGTTTAAGCGCGAAACATACGCTGATTTTCAAGCAGAAATGGACATGATTAATAAAGCGTTTGGCGAAGTGATGGAGCAGGGAGACGCAAAGGGAAGAGTATTTACTTTCCCCATTCCTACGTACAATATCACGAAAGAATTTGAATGGGATAATCCGCTGTTGGACCCGATTTGGAAAATGACCGCAAAATACGGAATCCCGTATTTTTCAAATTTTGTAAATTCTGACATGAGTCCTGAAGACGCACGCTCTATGTGCTGTCGCCTGCGCCTTGATAACCGCACTTTGCGGAAGCGCGGGGGCGGCCTTTTTGGCGCCAACCCACTTACTGGTTCAATCGGCGTTGTTACTATCAATCTGTCGCGTCTTGGGTATCTTGCAGAGAGCAAGGAGAATTTTTTTAATCGTCTGTACGCGCTCATGGATATTGCAAAGAATAGTCTGGAGATTAAGCGGACGTATATTGAATCGTTTGCGGAGAAAGGGCTCTTTCCGTACTGCAAATTTTATTTGCGCTTGGTGAGAGAGCATTTTAATGCATACTGGCAGAACCATTTTAGCACGATTGGCATTAACGGCATGAATGAAGCATGCCTTAATTTTTTAGGGGTGGATATTGCAAGCCCCAAAGGAAAGGCATTTGCGCTTGAGGTGCTTGCGGCAATGAACAATCGCTTGCTTTTGTATCAGCAATCGTCAGACACGCTTTATAACCTTGAAGCAACGCCGGCTGAAGGTGCGGCATACCGCTTCGCTCGGCTTGATAAAGCGGAATTTCCCGATATTATTGTGGCAAATGAGCGTGGGGTGAAAGAGGGCGCGGCGCCTTATTATACGAATTCAACGCATTTGCCAGTAAATTACACCGACGACATTTTTGAGGCGCTGGATTTGCAGGATGAAATTCAATGTAAATATACAGGAGGAACAGTTCTCCACGGGTTTTTAGGAGAGCAAATGCCCTCAATAGATGCGGTGCGCAATTTGGTGAAAACTATAGCAAGCACATATCACATTCCTTATTTTACTATCACGCCAACATTCAGCGTCTGTACAACACATGGGTATATTGCGGGCGAACATTATTACTGCCCGCACTGTATTGAAAACAAGTGTGAAGTGTATTCTCGGGTTGTTGGTTACTTGCGCCCGGTTGCACAGTGGAATAACGGCAAGCAGTCTGAATTTGCTGATAGAAAAACGTATGATAAGCAGGCATGCCCTGTGCCATAGAGCAAGAAATAATATATACTATATGTATATTTCAGGGTGGCAAAAAGTAAGCGTAGCGGATTACCCCGGAAAAATCGCGACAATTTTTTTTACGAGAGGGTGCGTGTTCCGTTGCGGTTTTTGCCATAATCCAGAATTAGTACTTCCCTCCTCGCGTGTGCAAAAAATCCCAGAAAGCAGGTTATTTGATTTTTTGAAAAAACGCGCAGGGCTTTTGGAAGGCGTTGTGATCACCGGCGGAGAGCCAACAATTCAGCATGATCTTCTTGCGTTCATGAGGAAGGTGAAAAATCTCGGGTATGCTATCAAGCTTGATACGAATGGATATTTCCCGTTAGTACTTCGGCACGTGATTCGTCTGAATCTTGCCGATTATATTGCGATGGATATCAAATCGTCAGCAAAGAAATACAGCGAGGCGGTGAATGTATCTGTTGATATTGATAAAATTTATGAAAGCATTGCTTTGATTCAGGGCTCTCGCATTCCGTATGAATTTCGTTCCACCGTGGTTGAGGGAATGCATACTTCTGCGGACGTACGGGAAATGGCGCAGATGATAGAAGGCGGGGAGATGTACTTCTTGCAAAAATTTAGAGCCGCGCCGAAGCTTGTGGATCCAAAATTTGCGGACAGGCAGAGCCCGACGAACGAAAAAATGGAACAGTTTGCGAAGATATGCCGTGAATATGTAAAGCGGTGTGAAGTGCGCTAGAGGGTAATTTTATATTTTGTAAAATTTATTTATGACTGCCAAGCGGGACATCACATTGCCGTTTTGCAGTTATCCATATATATATGGAAACTACGCAGGGGATAAACCCAAAACTCATCGGGTGGATTTTGCGGATTGCAATTGCCGGTGAATTTATCGGGCATGGAGTATTTGCGCTTCAGGGGAAAGAAGGGTGGTTTAAATATTTTAACGCGGTCGGCATCAGCAATGAGGCAACAATTGTGAATTTATTGCTCATTGTTGGCTCTATAGACATTCTTCTTGCTCTGTTGGTATTAGTAAAGCCTTTGCGCGCGCCTCTGTTTTGGATGTTTTTATGGGGGGCATGGACCGCGCTTCTGCGTCCGCTTGCGGGCGATCCGATATGGGATTTTATTGAGAGATTTGCAAATTGGGGAGCTCCTCTTGCGCTGTTTTTTCTTATTGGAGGATGGCCCAAAAGTCTTAAAGAGTGGTTTCGTTAGCTATAGATTTTTAGGAATCTATGGCAACGCGGTTGATAAGTTTTCCGCGCGTAAATGACGCAAGCGTTTTCACTGTTGTGTCCAAAATGCGCGAAAGCGCTTCTTCCGTGTTAAAGGCGTTATGCGGCGTGATGAGCACGTTATCATATTGAAGGAGAAGGTGGTTCTCTACAACGGTTTTTAAATCGCACCCTTGGGGGACTTTGTGGTGAAGGATTTGTTTTTCGTCAACAATAATACATTCGCTTTCCAACACATCAAGCCCAGCGGCTTTTAAGATGCCCTGGTCAAGGGCTTGAATTAAGGCCTCGGTATCAACTACCTGGCCGCGAGACGTGTTGATAAGCACCGCGCCTTTCTTAATGAGCTTTATATTCTGTTTATTGATGAGGTGATGTGTTTTTTCATTCAGCGGACAGTGGAGAAAAATAACATCAGATGTTTTGAGAAGCTTTGCAAGCGTTACATAGTGAAAAGCGTATTTTTTGGCAAGTTGTTGATTGGGATAGGGGTCATACGCCCGCACATTCATTGCAAAGCCGTGAGCAATGCGGGCGCTGTGTGTCCCAATATGCCCCATGCCGATAATACCAAGGGTTTTTTGAGCCAGGTCAAACCCGCGTAAGGATTTTATTGAAAAGTCTGCACGGATTGTTTTTGCGTAAGAGAGGTGCGTTTTACGGGCAAGCGAGAGCAGGAGAGCAAAGGAGTGTTCGGCAACGGTATTTTCGCCATAATAAGGAACATGGGTAACTGCAATGCCGCGTTTTTGAGCGGCGTGTATATCAATGTGGTTAAAGCCGGTTGAGCAGGTGTGAATGAGCTTCAGCGAAGGCAGGGCAGTGATAACCTTTTCTGTGATTTCCGAGTAAATAAAGACCGAAAGGATGTCACACTCATGTATTTTTTTAAGGGCGCCCTGTGAAAGCGTGCGGTTAAAAAACAAAGGGGCAATTGATTTCGGAAGCCGTGTTTTGAGATATTCTTGCTCCCACTTTTCTAACTCAAAAAATGCGGCAGAAATTTTTTTCATTTTCATAAAGATTGAAGTGAATGATATCTTGAATTGTATAGTGCTTTATATTTCACGGCAAGCAGGGCGGCGATTACCTGATACAAACCCATTGACTTTTAGCGCGCCATCCGCCATACTGTGTACTGTAAGATTCTCAATGCGTTTCATCCCTTGATTAAACGTACACAGCAAGTATCCTTGTGTGTAGCAG
This sequence comes from uncultured Gammaproteobacteria bacterium, assembly GCA_964531415.1. Taxonomy (GTDB): domain Bacteria; phylum Patescibacteriota; class Patescibacteriia; order UBA9629; family CAZHCQ01; genus CAZHCQ01. The sequence continues at coordinate 2,612 of CAZHCQ010000106.1, read as the reverse complement.
TATCCTAAGGATAAGCGGTAGAGAAGAGGTCGTCTTACACTTCTATTCATTTTATACTTTAGGAAAAAATATGGGTACAAAGTTGTACGTCGGGGGGTTGTCCTTCAACACAACTGAAGATTCTTTGAGCGATGCCTTCGGGCAGGCTGGAGCAGTCGTTTCGGTTGCAATTATTAAGGATAAGCTTACTGGCAAATCACGAGGCTTCGGCGTTGTGGAAATGGGGGATGCGACTGGAGCGGAAGCTGCAATTGCAATGTGGAATGGCGTTGAGTTTGAGGGAAGAACGCTGACGGTAAACGAAGCGCGCCCCCTGGAAGATCGCCCTCCGCGAAGAGGCGGTAGTGGCGGTTTTGGCGGTAGTGGCGGTAGTGGCGGCGGTGGCTATAATCGCCATGGAGGAGGTTCTGATTATGGTGGTGGCGGTCGGTCACGAAGTGGCGGCAGTAATTGGTAAAACAATCTGTTCGTTACAGAAAAAAAGTAGGGGTGTTCCGCGGAACACCCCTACTTTAAATTCCCTTCATTCTTCTACAAACCGTTTTATTCTGCGTATGCCCTCTTTAAGCACGTTCTCGTCAACCGCAAGAGAAAGGCGAAATGCGTTTGTAAACGTACTGCCAAAAGCGGTTCCCGGAACGACCACTACGTATTCTTTTTTAAGCAAGGATTCAGCAAATTTGTTATGCGTTTTTTTCATGAGAGTCGGTGAAATTTTGCAAAATGCGTAAAATGCGCCCATGGGAGGCACAAGCGTGATGCCGTCAATATGCTTGAGTGCGCGTAGCAGAGTAGCACGCCTTTGCTTGAAAGCCTGCCTCATCTGTTTTGTATACGCGCGCGCTGAACTGCCAAATGCCTCTATTGCGGCTTTTTGTGCTACTCCGCAGGGTGCTGAACTGAAGTGGCTTTGGTATGCGCCCATGTGTTTGATAATCGTTTCATCTGCTAGTGCGTACCCGATGCGCCAGCCTGTCATTGCGGCGCTCTTTGATACTGAAGACGCAATAATCACGTGCTCAAACGGATTTTTCTCAAAAGATGCAATAGAGCGGGGTTTTTTGTCAGTGAAGTAGAGTTCGCTGTACACTTCGTCGCTGATAATCATTATATTGTTTTTCTTCGCAAGCATAAGAATTTTGCGGAGCTCTGTTTCAGGGATGAGTGCGCCGGTTGGGTTGCTTGGCGAATTGATGATGATCAGTTTTGTTTTTCGCGTGATTTTTTTTGCTAACGCAGAAGCGCGGAGAATAAAGTTTTTATCTGTTTCTACAAAAATGGGCACCCCGGAGGCGATTTTGATTTGTTCAGGATAGCTTGTCCAATAGGGCAAGGGAACGAGCGCCTCATCGCCGCGGTTTAAAAGTACGGCAAACAGCATGGATAAAATTTGTTTTCCTCCATTGCTGATGATCACCTGTTCTTTGCGTGCGGCTGAAACGCCGTACTTCTGTGCGTAGTAAAAGGCGACTGCCTCGCGAAGTTCAGCAATGCCGGATTCGGGCGTGTATTTGGTAAAATTTGCTTTGATTGCTGAAATCCCCGCACGTTTCACTGCCTCGGGCGAAGGAAAATTTGGTTCGCCTACGGAAAGGTTCACTACATCATGGCCTAAACGCCGCAATTCTTGCGCGTGCGCGTTTAAGGCAAGGGTGGCGGAAGAAGAGAGAGAACGCGCAATGTATGACATGGAGAGCATAAGCGGAGTGTTGTATGGATGTATTGTAGCAGATGGTGTTCATTTACAGAATTTATCGTGCTTGTTATACTTGGCACATGAAAATTATTTCTCGCCCGCTTCTGATTGGGCTTCTCATACTTGGGGTAATTTCATGGGGAGGGAGCTGGCCCGCCGGAAAAGTTCTTGCCCCCATGGCTCCGCCCGAAGTGCTCACCTTTTGGCGGTTTGCAATTGTCAGCATATCATTTATTCCGCTTTTGCTGATTTCCCGCACAGGATTTTCCGTTCCCCGAAAAATAGTGTGGTATCTTTTAGGGGCGGCAATTGCATTTGCGTTTTATTTTAAGTTCTTTTTTCTTGGGCTTGCAGAGGGCCTTGCGGGAATGGGGGGAGTGGTGGTAAACGGCTTGCACCCGCTTTTTTTATTTTTGGGCGCTCTCCTATTTTTTCAAAAGCCTATCAACAGGAAAAGCTTGATTGGGCTTTCCTTAGGTATTTTAGGCGGGTTCATATTATTTTCAGTATGGCGCTTTCAAGGCAGTGAGCTATTTGCGCCGGGCAATATTTATTTTTTAATTGACGCAATCATTCTTGCGGTTGTGACGCTCCTTGGGAGTAAGGCGCAAAAGTATATGCCGTCTTTGACGTTTAATTTTTATGTATATTTTCTTGTTGCGGTGCTGATGTTTTTTTCCGCGTTTTTTTACGATTGGCACGGCTCGGCAGGTTTCGGCAAAATTATCGCTCCGCTTGCATACGGCGCGTTGTTTTGGGGCAATATGCTGTATTTGTCTCTCGTTGCAACAACTTTTGGGCTTGGTATTTATTTTTTGGCGATTAAAGAGCTTGGCGCGCGCAGGGCAGGCGCATTTACCTTTCTTGCGCCGGTGAGTGCAGTGGTTTTAAGCTGGATACTGCTTGAAGAAACGCC
>CAZHCQ010000105.1:0-7330 GCA_964531415.1 uncultured Gammaproteobacteria bacterium | reverse complement strand
ATCATCAACATCATCAACCTTATTTTTTTCTTCGCCGTCGGGTGGAGCGACTGGCGGAGGGATTGGCGCATTATTTTGACCAAAGGGATTAATTTCTTCTGAATCAGAATCGTCTGCGGCCGATGTATCGTTCTGATCCGAAGGCGCGGGCGGTTCGTCTTGTTTGCCGGGTAGGGGAGGTTCATGAACCTCCCCTACCTCTGCACCATCTTGTTTGACGGAACGGGACGCAGGATCTGCGTCCCCTACAGCATCGTCGGGGGCATCCTCTTGTTTTGTGCCTGATTGGGGCGGTTCGCCCGACGAACGCGATTCTGCAACCTGTTCATCGTGTGTGCCGGGAGAGGGAGGTTCATGAACCTCCCCTACCTCTGTACCACCTTGTTTGCCAATGGGATCGGGCGCGCGACCGCGCGCCCCTACAGCGGTTACGCTGATTTTCAATCCGTCTGGCGTTTCCGCCTCTACCTTTGTGCCTTCACCGCCTTTCTTCTCTATCGGTACAATTACCTCTACCTTGCGCGAGGGAATCGCGCCTGCTCCATCCCCCGCTTGTTGGCCTTGTCCACTCCCTCCTCCTTCACTATAAACAGCCTTTACCGGAACAATATTCTGTTGCTGGTTCAAACCGAGCGTGCCATGCCCTTCTCCTCTATGCGGGGGTATCGGTACCGCGCCGCCGCTATCTGCTGGCGGTGTTGTACCTGTTTGCGGCGCGGGCGGCGGTTGAGCCGAATTATTCTGCGGCGGATTAACTTGTTGAGGGTTGTCGTCCATACTAGAAATTATGAATTAAAAATTCATAATTAATAATCCATCATTCGTAATTCTGAATTAGTCCACCACATAGGGAGGCAGGTTTGAAGAATCAAAAATTTCACCATTCCCCACGCTCTCGCCCCCATTCTCTTCACTTGGAATGTTTAACGGCTCACGGTTAATAAACTCTTCTAAGGATGCATCCGGCGTGGTTTCGCGCGGTTCAATGGCCGCATCGTTGCGCTGGCGCGTGAAAATAAATATTCCGAGAAGAATAAGCACTAAAATTGCGGGAATGATAATAATTGTTTTTTTCATAGCGTAATGGGACGTCCGCCTCGGCGGACGTCCCCTACAATTAGTAAAATTAATAATCTCCTTCAAATTCTTCCCCTCCCTGTTTGCCTTCTGCGCCTTCTTCAGAAGCCTCCTGCGCGTCCGCAAATTCCTGCTTTGCGGCCTCAATTTCCAAAAGCTGGCGCGGGTCCGTAGTGATAATCTGATCCTCTGCATACGAGGCAACTACTTTAATAGCCGCATGCTTGGCGCCTGCAAAAAATATCCCTTCCCCAACCCGCGCTTCCAACAGAAGATACCGCTCGCCTTCAGTAAGCAAAAATGTTTTTGCCACGATGTCAATTGCCGCAGGAGACTGCTTTAAAAGCAACTGCAGGGACGAGTTTGTTACAATAGCCTGCCCGTAGGGAGAAAGCAAAAAATCGTTCACGTCCTGCGTAATTGTGGTAACCCCGAGGTAATATTTTCTGCACCGCTTCACGAGCGCGTACATAAACTTTGCCGAATCTTCATGCTGCATCATCCACCACGCTTCATCAATCACTAAAATCCGCTTCTTGCTTTCAGATCGCACCTTGTTCCAAATATGGTTGATAATCGTGTAAATTGCCATGGGGCGGAGCTCGTCTTCTAAATCGCGCACGCTGAACACAACAAGCTGGTTGTTTGTATCAATCGTGGTGGTGCTGTTAAAAAGCCCGGCAAACGTGCCGTCAGTATACTTTTCAAGCCGCAATGCCAAATCTTCTCCCCCTTCCATGCCGTCTAAAATATCTTTTAAGTCCGACATAATAGGCGCATCAATGCGGGCTAAATCGCTGTCTGCAGAAATATCTTTTTTGGCATACACTTGCAAAAGCGCCTGATCTAAAATTGAATCTTCCCGCGTGGTCATTTTCCCGAGCATAATACGGAATAATCCTTTGAGTGTAATAATAGCGCTTCTGATAATATCAGAAGTGGAGCTTCCCTCCGTCACTTTGCTTGGAAGATCAAACGGGTTAATTTTACTCTCCGAGTTGAGCGATACATTCACATACGTTCCGCCGACCGCCTCGGAAAGGTGCTGATACTCGCGTTCCGGGTCAATAATCATGACTTCGGTTCCAAGCATGAGGGAGCGCAAAACTTCAAGCTTAATGGAATAGCTCTTCCCTGCACCGGAAGTAGCAAACACCACCGCGTTCGCATTTGGAAGGGTAAAGCGGTCAAACAAAATTAAGCTGTTATTGTGGCGGTTAATGCCGTAGAGAATTCCGCTGTCTGACGTCAGCTCGCTTGAAACAAAGGGAAACGATGCCGCGGCCGGCGACGTGTTCATGTTGACGCCAAAGGCAAGCTCGTCGTTTCCAAGAGGAAGCGTAGAGTTGAACCCCTGTTCAGATTCAAAAAGCGCCTTTTTTGAAAACACAAGCTTTGAACCAAGCAAAAATTCCACCCGATCCGTCAGATCGTCAAGTTCTTTCATCTCGCGCCCATACATGGTGATATACACCCCTACTTGAAAAAAATGCTCAACTCCCTGGGTGATATCGTCCCGCAGGGATTCAATGTCTTTGAGCGCGGTTTCCCTCATGGGGTCCCGCGGGGCGCCTTTTTCCGCGTCTCCCAAAAGCTGTGCCTCTAAATTTCCCACTTTATTGCGCAACTGTTTTAAAATGACGTCTGATTTGACCGGATAAAAATAAAGCGCTACGTCAAGCTCTGCGGCCAAATTAATAATAGCTGCGAACCAGCCCACGTGCATGTAGCGCGGATAGGTGGTGATAAACAACGTGCGGACGAACATGTTTCCAAGCTGAAGATACGTAGTTTTCACCTGTATACCAGAAGGGGCAATTACATCTTGAATGCTCACTTCTCCTGCGCGAAACGAAAGCTCTGCCTCCAGTATTTTTTTTTCATCCAGCGAGGTATGCTTCGCGCCTTTTTTCTCCACATGGAAAAAACCAGGCTTTTGTAAAGATGAATGGCTTAAATCTGGCTGTTTCATAGGAATTTGGTAGGGAACGCATATATGCGTTCCCTACCCATGATTGGTTGACGTTTACACTCTGACGTCCAATAACTGCACATCGTGCAATTTTTGGTTGCGCGACGAATCCGGATTATACGTTTTATAAAATAATTCAATCAGCCCTTGCGTATCAAGCTCTACCACCGAAAGCCCTATCCCGCTTAATCCGTTCATCACCGCGTTGACTTCCTTTTCAAGGGAACTCCGGTATTTTTGAAAATTCTTCTCCCGCAAAACAATAACCTGCGCCGATGAAAGCGCCGAAAGAAACCGTTTAAAAAAATTTTGGCGCACATCCCCGCTCGGCCGGTATGCAACAGCAACATAAAACCGCTTGCTCATAATTTTCCCGAGCGAAATCAGTTCTGTAATGAAATTATAATACTCCTGCGTCTGCATGCGAAGAAGTTCGTTCGTTTGCGCTTTGCCAATTTCTTTCAGCTCGTCTAAATACTTGTCAATATTGAGCTGGCGGCTTTGGATCACAATCTGCAGTGGTTCAGTGACCGTATTTAAAAAATTGATGTATGCAGAAATAATCGCTTTTTGCTCGTCCTCTGATTTCAAAGAAAAATTAATTGACGAAACCATCAGCACCGCACGAAGCGTTCCGTCTTTGAGCACAATGGTATTATCCCGAATTTCAGCGATATCTAAATATTTTTGTGTTGAGCTTGAAGGGCGGTATCCAGATAACTTTTTATTTCTCATAATGATATAGTCATTTACGAAACGAAGCGCTCTCAATACTTTTAATAAACGCGGCTCCTCCTCTCGCATTATACAGCCCGCCCGTATCAACCAGAAGCGCCAAATCACTCAACCTGGATTGCGTCAAAAAACCTTTCATTGGGATCGGCGGCTCTTTTTTCTCCTCGCCAAGCTCTCCGGCCCGCTCAAGAAGAAAATGCTTGTGCTCATATGCGTCCACCTGATCTTTATTCCAAATACGGCTTCCCGCTCTGCCTGAATTAATCAAGAGGCGCAACAAGAATTCATGAAACGGGCGCGCGTTGATTTTCACAAATGCGATAATAATCACAACAATTGCCGTACCTGTCGTTGCGGCGGTGAACGCCGTGTTGTCAAGTACTTTGCGGTACAGAAACGTCATGAAACCGCCAATCGCAAGCAAAACAAACTGGCGAATCGTAATTGGCCCGATGATCTTTGTTTCTACGTCAATAAATTGTGGAAATACGAATTGTTGCATAATGCGTTTAATGCATTGTAATGCGTTATTATATTGTATTTGTAGGGGCGCGATTTATCGCGCCCAGATTTTAGGGTTTGATAAATCAAACCCCTACAGATAATGACATCTGTCGTGTCCTGCCCTTTACTGCAAAAGCCGTAACTTCGCATTGATATCTCCCAATAACTTAAACTCTTCATAAGTAAGCGTTGGCTCTGCCCGCGCGAGCTTTTGGGCAATCACCTCTTCCACCGGCTTGCCTGCTATTAACGCCTCAACGCCGCTGCTTGCGTACATTTTATTCAAGGGCGACTGCTTCCACGCCTCAACCGCAAGCGCTCGCCGTTCAACAAACTTGTTCGCAATGGCCTCTATTTTTGTACGAAGCGCCTGTTCAAAGGCTTTGCCTCCTTCTGCGCTATACACCATGCCGCCATGCTCCCCGCCCTGAAGATAAAACGAGCGAAGATCATGCACGCTGAGCGCTGACAGCTCATCAAGCGGGCCAAACAGCTTATGCTCTGATACGAGTTCCCCAGTGTACGCAGAAGCTTGCTGTTGCGGAGTGGTGATATCGGTAACGCGCGGTTTTGAAATAATCGGCGGCGGCGCCTGCTCTTGCGTTTTCTGCAACGACGGAGTATAGGGAACGGTTTCAAACCGTTCCCTGCGTTTTTTCTCACCTCCAAACATGCCAAATAGATGAGGGATTTTTGAAAACGAAAATCCCTGTTTTTTTTCTTTCTGATGAGCATGGGGCGGAACAGGAGGGGGAGAAGGTATGTATGCAGGAGCAGGAGGGGGTATGTATACAGAAGCGGGGGGGGGCGCATAATATGCGCCCCCCCCAACAGATGCCGGCTGTTCTAAAGGAGGTTGCGCATATTCTTTTCTTGCGAGACGGGGCGCATAATATGCGCCCCCTACATCTTCCAAAGGCGTTTGTGTATTTTCTGCATGGGGCGTTTGCTTTGAAATCTCGCGGAGGAGCGCGGCGCGCTTTTCAATTTCTCTCTGTTGTTTTTGTACATCCGATATTTCGTGCTCTTTCAGAACGTCTCTCTCGCCCGCCTCGCGTTCCGTTCTCATTCTCTCCTTATCTGGAATGTGCTCACCTTCGCCGAATTTCAAGTGCGTGCGCATATATATTTCTTTTTGCGCTAAATGTAAAATGTCCAGTGCTTTATCGTAACTAAAGCTTAAGCCCCCGCGTTCCGTGCTGTTTTGGAGCATATCCAAAATTTGAATATCTTTTCGCACGCCCTTAAGATATGAAAGCACTATCGTATCAAACCTTTTTTGAAGCAAATCATCGGTGAAGTACACGCCGCCATATTTTTTAATCTCTACAAGCGATGTTTCAAAACTATGCCCGTGCGGAACACTCCCCTCCTGCGCTTTCAGCACGGATATTTCTTCATCGTCCTCCTCGCTAAAGTGGAAGGATCCGTCATCTTCATGCGCAACCTTGGGAATCATGTGGCGTATGGTAAAACGCGACGGCTCTGCTTCATGTAAAGGAGCATCTTTGTAATCTTTATACCGAAATCCCGCCAGAGGTTCGCGGTTTTCAAGAAATTCTTTGAGCCCTGAAAGGGCGCTGTTTCCCGGATGCATGCGCGCAAGAATATCCTCTTTTAAGGCAGTATGCTCTTCTTGTGGAAGCAATAAAAATTTTGCCTTCAGCTTAAAAAGAACGTCCTCGCTTGCTTGAGACGCGTGCAGATCTTGCGCAAACAAACGCACTACCTCTTCCCTTGGGAGAATTGGCAAGTTCTTAATGTATTCTTCCAGTCTTGAAGTTACTGGTTGCGGTACGATGAGATTCATATATATAGTATACCATGCAGAATTTCCTCCGCGTCTTTGCGGGAAACCGCAAGGCGATGCAATAAAAGAAATTTCACGCACCGCTTGATATGATCTCCTGATCCGGGCATGAGCTTAAAATTTTTGAATAGCTCTTTGCTGTTCTCCAGTTTTACATAGTCTTCATACATTTTTCGGATGGGCGTATCATCTGCCAGCAGTTTCCCTAGAAACCCAAGCTTGTTGAGTACATAGAGCGCGGAAACCGCAGAAAGCGTTTCTTGAAGGCGCAGAGCGTCTGAAAGATAGTTTACAAGCGGATCAAACTCCCCAAGCGTATGCTCTACAATCTCTTTGGACTTTTCTATAATCTCATCGCTTAAAAGCACGCTTCCCGCCTCTGGCACGGAATCTGGCGCCTTGTGCGGCGCATACCGCGCCTGTGCGCCTTCATCAGTTCGCACTCCGAATTCATCATCTTCGTTTTGGGCAGGCGGAGTTTCCGAAATCAGCCCTTTTTCTTTTAAATCATCAACAATTTTTTGCACTTCACGGTCAGACGATACGTCTTCAAGCTCGCCGTCTTTAAAGCTCATCAAATGGCCGTTATCGTCCACATAGGTAAAACTTAACGGCGTGCCTTCTACGGTAAAAGAAGAATAGTGCAGTTTTGTGTAAAACTTTAAAAGCACGCGCAAACGCTCGCGGTCGGAATCGGAGAGGTACCGCGTATTTTTGCTGTTTTCCAAGTACTCAAAAAATGCAAGCGTGTCTGGCTTGCCTTCGGTTTCGCTGGTGAAATCTTTCAGCCAGTTTGCAACGGTTCCAGCCTGTTCAATGGTATGAAACACGGGCCTGCCTTTGGTAATGTGCTGTTTGTTTAAAAGCAAAGCGCGTTTTACTTTGTCTTTAAACTCGTCCTGATCAATAAAATAGAGCATGGTTAAAAGTTTAGAGGCAAACTTGTTTTCAATGTCATACCCCGCTATTTCAAACATATCCACGAAATGGTTTTGGATAAGCTCCAGAACGTCTTTATCGTTTAAGCGGTTGAGGCAAAAAAACTGCAGCAGCACAGCGCTGTGGCTGATCTCCTGAAACAACTCCGGGTGTTCCCGCGAAAATTCTGGGTGGTCGTGAAACATCTGCTCAATGCCACGAAGCACCATATACCCCTGCTTATGATAATACCCGGGAATAATTTTGGTTTTCACCATTGACGGGATTGTTTTAAGCAAAGCCGGGTCGTAGAC